>NZ_JBIALD010000038.1:0-53109 GCF_042873115.1 Streptomyces sp. NPDC005017
AACAGCGTCCACAGTTCGTCCGGCACCAACCGCTCCACTAGATCAGTCATGCACGGCTCAACGAGCGAGCACGCCATTAGAAACGGCGTCTAAGAACGACGGCTGGGTCACGTTCCACCCGGGCCTGGTGCGCAACATGGTGCCCCAGATCAGCACGAGTGACGACCGAGTGTCAGAGCGTCAGGTCCTTGCCGCACTCGCCAGGTACCTCAAGTGGTGGGACGTCGAGGAACTGGCTGCGCCGGGTGAGGAGTCCGCCGATCGCCGGCGCTACCCCGTCAAGGCGGACTCCCTCGGACACGCGGGGCGCTTGGGGGAGGCCGGCGCAGTCCAGGTCGTCGACGCGAGCTTCACCATCACCTGCCCCGGCCGTGATGTCTACGGCAGTGTGACCACCTGGTTCGGCGACAGAGGTGCGTCCCTGGCTTGCGGCGTGGAGCCCCGCACCGAAGAGCCCTGGATCCAGGAAGCCTACCGACTGGCGTGCGGCTCGCTCAGCACCTGACGGGTTGAAACTAACTGGTCAGGAGCGGTCTGCTGCTGGCCGCCCTCCGGCCATCGGCGGGCCCCCTCGCCTCAAGCCCCTGCACTTGGAGGAGTCCGCATGAAACGATAGCCGGCCTTCGGCAGCGCCTCCCGCCTGCTCTTCCTCTTCGGATTCCTGCTCACGGGCCTTTACGTCACTGATCTCGCGACGGGCGGCAAGGGTCCCCGGCTCGTCGGCCGGCACCACACGCGAAAAGCCGGGTGCCACGGCGCCCCTGACACCCGTCACCTGCTTCACCAGATGTAGCCGTACGGTCACCGGGCTGGGGCGACCGGTGACCGTACGAGCGGACGACACTGTTACTGCACGTCGACGTAGTCGCCGGTGGCGTTGACCGCCGGGGTGACCGAGTTGCCTGCGTAGGAGTACCGGTAGTAGCCGTCGGCCGTTGCGGTCACGAGGGCCCTGAGAGTGCCGGTGCTGCTGGTCGTGACGGTTCTGAGCGTGGTGTACGAGGTGCTCGACCTCGTGCGGAACTGCAGCTTGACGGACTGCCCGGCGTAGCCCGCGTACTTGTGGGCGTCCCAGTTCGCGCGGGAGAGCGCGCCGGTGACCGTGACAGTCCTGCCCTTCTTCACCGGCTCGGGAGCGGCGTTGACGGTGAGCCGGGCCGCCCGCTGGATCTTGACCGTGGTGTAGGTGTCGTCCACGGTCTGTACGCGGTTCTTGGAGAAGGCCCAGGCGGAGACGTGCCAGCTGCCCGCGAGCGAGTTGGACACCGAGTTGCCGTATCCCCTGGTATCTGCCATGACCTGGAGCGAGAAGGTGCAGGTGGTCGTCGTGGTGCTGACGACGGTGCACTTCGTCTCGCCCACGATGTCGATCTGGCCCTTTGACTGGCTGGGGGAACTGCCGTACCACAGGTACAGCCCGGTCGAGATGACGCCGGAGGGGTCCGAGCCGGTCACGGACGCGGTGAAGGTCGTAGCAGCGCTCGGACCGACCACGATGTTCCTGCCCGCGTTGACGACCACCTTGGTGATCGTCGGCCCCGTCGCAGCCTGCGCGCCCGGGACGGTGAGAGCGCCCAGAGCCAGAGTGGTGCAGGTCGTCACGGCGGCCGCAGTGACAAATCTGTGCATGTGGTTCCTCAGGTGTAGGGGCCTGTCGCAAGGAAGGCCTCGGGCAGGCCCGCGACAGCGGGCGAGCGTGGAGACTCCGTGATCAGACCGACTGCACGGATGAATGGTTGTACGCCTCATTGACAGTGGCTGCACTGGCTTGCCGAGACATGCTGATGGGCAGCCCCGGCCGTCGTCCCGGGGGAGATATCCCGCGCGCCCGGCCCCCCACGGGCCCCATGCCGACGAGGCAGCCGGATGACCCGGTCGGCGGCCGCTGGCCTTTCCGCCTGGGATGCCGACTTCCGGGTCGACGACGAGGACTACTTCGTCTACGGCGACGCCCAGGACCCGGTCTCGCTGCGGCCCGAGTACCTGCCGCACACCTTGAAGATCAGTCATACACGGGAAGCCACGGACGTCTATCTTCTCAACCCGTGCGTGGTCACCGCCGACGGTGAGTGGGAAGCCTGGTACGCCGCCCACTGGCTGCCCGGCGCGGTCCGCTACCGGTCCTTCGAGGATCTGATGAACAACGCCTACAGAAGCTAAACGGCAGCAGTTCCGCGAGGAGCTGCGGCTCAGGCGGCCGAGTGGTTCGCCCACGGCGAGGCGAGCTCGGTGATCGCGAAGGACCTGCGGGTCAGTGTCCGGTCGGTACAGCGGTGGCGGCAGATATGGGACGAGGACGGTCCGCAGCCCCTGCGGTCGCAGGGGCCTATGCCGCTTCCGAGGCTGAGCGGGAACCGGTTCGCGCAGCTGGGAGCAGAGCTGGTGCCAGGGGGCCTGCCACGCATGGCTGGGAAGCCGGCGGTGCTTCGTGAGGGCTGCGCGGGCCGGTTCCTCGAGGGCGGCGAAGTCGGATCCGCCGTCGGCGCAGACGCCGGGATCGCAGCCGGCCCGCGCAGCCTTGCAGGCGTTCTCCGGTAGCCCGCCCGTTTTGGGGTTACCGTACGTCGACGTAGTCGCCGGGGGCGTTGGCGGGGCCGGTGGTGGTGTTGCCGGGGTAGCTGTAGCGCCAGTAGCCGTCACGCGTGGCGGTGACGGTGGTCTTCAAATAGCCGGTTGAGCTGGCGGTGACGGTCCTGACGGTGGTGTAGGTGCCGGTGGGGGTGCGGAACTGCAGGCGTACGGGCTGGCCGGCGTAGCGGTGGTAGGCGGAGTCGTCCCAGCTGACGCGGCTGAGGGCGCCGGTGACGGTGATCGGTCTGCCCTTGGCCACGGGCTCGGGGGCGGCGTTGGCGGTCAGTTTCGCGCTGCGGAGCACGCTGACGGACGCCGCTGCCTTGCGGTGGTAGTCGCCGTCCTTGGCCGTCGCGTTGACGTGGAGGCGCCAGGTTCCGGCGTCGGCGTTGTGCAGCCAGCCTTCGCCCATGACGAACCCGAAGGTGCACCGTGTGGTGGTCCCGTCAACCGCCGTGCACACGGGGCTGCTCGGCGCTGCCAGGCCGGCCGTCGGTGCGGTGCTGGGACCCCGGTACAGCCAGGCGTCGATGTAGTCGATGCCGTCCGGGTCACTGGCCGTGACGGACACGGGGAAGGACGCCTGTGCGGCAGTGCCGATCACGAGAGCCCTGCCGCCGTTGACGGACGCGGAGAGTATCTGCGTGTCGCCCAGGCGGGTCTCTGCGCCAGCCGCCGGTGCGCTCAGGCACAGGATCGTGAGTGAGGCGACGACAGTCGCGGCGGCACGCTTGCCCATGTGTAACCCCTCAGATGAAACGCACGGCCCTGAGCTAAATGATCAGGGAGAACCGAAGCAGCGGGGCGATGCTAGCCGCCGCGCGGCCGACCATCGGGCGGTGGAACTTCGTCTCGCCAGGCGGCCGCGGCCAGCCGGGGTGGAGTTCGCTCGTTTGCATCGACGACGAGGGAGCCGGGTGTCAGCTGCCGACAAGGCGGATGCATGCGGACGTTGGTTTCTATGCTGAGGTACCGGCGCGTCCTCTGAGTGCGCCGGGGCCCGCTCCCCGGCGGACCTTTGTGTTTGCTGTGACGAAGATCGGTAATGGTTGTATGGAACATCGGCGATTCTTTTCACAGCTGACCTGCCGTCACGCTTCGTTCATACAAGCGCCTACTTGGGCTGATTCCTTCCCCTTGATCGTTTCCTTACCCGATCCCTAACCTGCCTCAACTTATACATTTTCGCGGGTAGTTGGGGTTTGGACTATGAGAGTGGGGGAGTACCGGCGCCGCTGGCGGCGGCCGGTCTCAGGTGCGATGGGGGCCGTTGTGTCGGCGGCCGTGATCGCCGGCGTGCTGGGCGGTAGCACAGCGGCGGCAGGTTCGGATGAGGGGGGCGGTGGTGCTGACACGGGCATCGGCGGGACCTCCACCGTGTCGGCGACGGACGAGGCCAAGGGTTTGTCGTCCTGGGAGGACGACGGCCTTCCGGCGGAGTCGGTTGAGCAGAAGGCCTCCCGCCAGGCCGTCGCAACCGGTCAGCGGGTCGCGGTGGCGAGCTGGACGACGGAGACGAACCAGGTCTTCGCGAACCCGGACGGCACGTTCACCGCGGAGTCCTCCGCGGTGGTCGAGCGGGTCCGCAAGAACGGCGTGTGGACGCCGGTGGACACCACTTTGGTGCAGCAGGCCGACGGCTCTCTGGAGCCCAAGGCCGCGCACGATGTGGCCCTGTCGGGCGGCGGCAGCGAGGAGCCGCTGGTGCGGTTCCAGCGCGACGGCCGTGCCTACGAAGTGTTCTCGCCGTGGCCGCTCCCGAAGCCTGAACTGGACGGCTCGCACGCCGTCTACAGGCAGGTGCGCCCGGATGTGGACCTGGTGGTGCAGGTTCTGCCGGACGGATTCACGCAGAACCTGGTAGTGCACACGCCCGAGGCCGCGGCCGCGCTGGGCACGATCGACTACCCGGTGCGCACCGAGGGGCTCGAGGTTCGCACCAGCGGCGGTGTCACCGCACTGGTCGACGACGGCGGCCGGCCCGCGTTCGTCAGCGCCTCACCGCTGATGTGGGACTCCGGCCCCGCGGCCGCCCCGACCGGCCCCACGACCATGATGGGCTCGACCGGCTCAGCGGATGACGCCGACACCTCCGCTGACGTCGACCCGGTCGAGGCAGTCACCCCGGACGCCCAGTCCCGCACGGCCGTTGCGGACGCCACCCTGACCGCCGACCAGCTGACGGTGGTGCCGGACCAGGACTTCCTCAACCACCCCGACACCTCCTACCCGGTCGTGATCGACCCGCCGACGGTGTCCGCCAAGCTCACCGGCTGGACCACGCTGTGGTCGAACCTTTCCACGACCTCGTTCTGGGGCACCAGCCACGCACTCGGCGTCGGCTACGACGCGTACGTGGACAACAAGAAGTCCCGCTCGCTGTTCCAGTTCGACACCCGGGCGGTAGCCGGCAAGAAGATACTGGACGCCGACTTCTCGGCGTACGAGATCTGGTCGGCCAACTGCACTAAGCAGGACATCCAGCTGTGGCGCACGTCCACGATCAGCTCGGCCCGCACGTGGTCGAGCCAGCCGTCGTGGCAGGCGCTGGTGGACACCGTGTCTGCCGCCAAGGGCTTCTCCTCCTCCTGCCCGGACGGCTCGGTGGAATTCGACGCCACCGCCGCCGTGACGTACACGGCCAAGGCCAAGAGCACCACCACCACCCTGGGACTGCGCGCCTCGGAGACCGATCCGCTGGCGTGGAAGCAGTTCATGTCCCCCAAGGACGACCGCATCTCGGCCGAGCGCATGCCGAAGCTGTCGATCACCTATGTGACCGTCCCGACGGCCGCGCCGTCCTACGTCAAGATCGCCGATCCGAACACCTCGTGCTCGGCCTCCAGCTCCGCCCCCTACATCCGGGACACCACCCCGCGGTTCACCGCCACCCCCACCTCCGCTGACGGCTCGCAGGCCGTGCTGCGCCCGGACTTCGAGCTGTACACCGGCAGCAGCACGTCTCCCACGCCCCACCGGCCTTCGACGTGGACAGCCAGCGGAACCGCCGGCACCTGGCAGCCGACCCTGGCCAACCAGCAGACGTATCACTTCCGCGCCCGTACTCAGTACAAGGTCACCTACGGCGGGACCACAGAGTACGTGTATGGGCCCTGGTCGGCGTTCTGCTACTTCAAGATCGACAGCCTCGGGCCGCCTCAGCCCACCGTGACGTCCGTGAACAACGTCTACCCGGAGTGTGCGGGAGAGACCTGCGACGGATCACCGGAGGCCGGCAGTGTCGGTTTGACCGGCCAGTTCAAGATCACCGTTGGTGCTACGGACGTACGCCGCTACATCGTCCAGCTGAACGGCATCACGATCGACGACAAGACTTACAGCGCGAACACGAACAGCCACACTGTTTCCGTAACGCCCACCAAGCGGCTGACGAACTGGCTGCGTGTGTGGGCCTATGACGCCGCAGGCAACCGGGGGACAACCAAGGACTACCTGTTCAACGTCGCCAAGCCGGCGGAGCCGGTTGCGGCGTGGCAGCTTAACGAGAACACCGGCACCACCGCGGCCAACTCCCAGGACACAAGCCACCCGCTTGCCTTGGACACCGCGTCGTGGGCTGCGAAGGGCCGTAACGGGGCCGCTTGGCAGGGAACGGGCACCAGCTACGCAGCCACTTCCAGCAAGGTCGTCGACACGACGGGCAGCTTCTCCGTCTCCGCCTGGGCGAGGTTGTCGCGAACCGATCTGATGAGCACGATCGCCAACCAGAACGGCGTCAACGTCGGTGCGTTCGCGCTGTACTACTCCCCCTCGGTCGGGAAGTGGGTGTTCAACCGCTACGACCAGGACGCTTCATCCGGTGTCACGATCGTGCGGGCGACGTCCACGACGTCGCCGGTGGTCGGGGCGTGGACGCACCTGCTGGCCACCTATGACCGGCAGGCACAAGAGATGCGCCTCTATGTCAATGGCCGCCTGGAGGCCTCCGCCTCCTACACCACGCCGTGGGCGGCGAACGGCCCCTTCGAGATCGGCCGGATGAAGGGCACAGCCGGCCCGGCCGCCTACTTCAGCGGCGACCTGGACCACATCCAGGCCTACAACCGGGTGGTCTACCAGGACGAACTGGTCTCGCTGGTCAACATCGAGGACCCGGCCACCGGTCAGCCGCGACCGGAACTGCTCGCCCACTGGACCATGGACGACACCTCCGGGACGACGACCGTCGCCGACGGCACCGGCCGTGGCCACACCGCCACTCTGCAGCCCGGCGCCACCTTCACCACGACCGACGACTACGGCCACGGCAACGTCGTCAAACTCCACGAGCCGTCCGGCGGCCACCTCACCGCCACCGTCCCCGTGGACGAGTCCGGCAGCTTCACCGTTGCCGGCTGGGTCAACCTGGACACCCAGAGCCTGGAAGACACCACGCGGGCCTACGCACCCACCGTGTTCGCCCACCCCGGCGGACAGCGCAACTCCTACCGCCTGTGGTACGCACAGTCGGCAGGACAGTCCGCCGGCACCTGGAACTTCGGAACCTACGAAACCGACGTCCTCGGCGGCCCCGGCGCCACCATTGCCTCCGACGAGGTAAACCCACCCGGCGGCTGGGTCCACGTCGTCGGCGTGTACGACTCGGCCAACCAGTCGGCCAAGCTGTACATCACCGGTGAACGACAGGGCGCCGAAGAAGGCGTCCTGGTCGACAAGCTCTTCCAGCCCACGGGTTCGCTGATGATGGGCTACGGCCGCCGCCACGACAACGGCGCTTGGGGTTACGGGCTGCCCGGCCTGCTGGACGACATGCGCGTCTACGCCGGCGTGCTGTCCGATCAGGACATCACTCAGCTGTCGCTGTCCGACGAGCCGCCGATCGACATCGGCTGACCGACACCTCACACCCGCTGCACCCTCGTGGGGTGCAGCGGTGATCCCTTGCGGTGTGCCGGGCCGTTCCCGGCCTGGCACACCGTTTCGTTTGACGACTGAAGGAACCCCACTGTGAACAGGCGCAGATTCGCGCTGTCCTCGTGGTCATGGCAGCGTGCGGGCAGGCGCAGACTGACAGCGGTCAGTCTGCCTGTCACTGCAGCCGTGATCGCTACCCTGCTCGGTGCCGCCCCCGCCCAGGAGGCCGCCGGCCGCAGCCACACGAAGCTGCCCGAGCCGGAGTACGGCAGGGCGGCCGTCTTCAAGGCCAAGGCCGACAAGAGCACCGACCCGGCCGTCGCAGCTGCAGCCAGGACCCGCAAGCAGGCCGCAGCCAAACCCCTCTGGCCCACCCCCGGCTCCGCCACCGTCGAAATCTCCACAGCCGCAGGCCGCATGGCCCAAGCGAGCAGCCTGCCGGTGAGTCTGGCCGCCCCCGCCGAGTCCCGGACCACCGCCAAGGCCAAGGCGAAGCCGGCCTCGGCTGGGCGGGCCCCCTCCCGGGCCAAGGTGACCGTCGCCGACCGCAGGCTGGCGGGCAAGCTGGGCATCGAGGGCCTGGTGCTGTCCGTACAGCGTGCCGACGGCAGAACCGCTCCCTCCAGCCTGTCGCTGAGCGTGGACTACAGCGGTTTCGCGAACGCCTACGGTGGCGCCTGGGCCTCGCGCCTGCGCGCCGTCGAACTGCCCGCATGCGCGCTGACCACGCCCGGCAAGCCGCAGTGCCGCACCACCAGGGTCCTGCCCACCAGCAACGACACCGCCGACGGCACCCTCACCACGCAGGTCACCACCCGCCAGGCCACCAGCGCGGCCGCGACGACCACGGTCGTGGCGCTGGCCGCGGGAGCCTCCTCCGACCAGGGCAGCTACACGGCCACCCCGCTGTCGGTGTCCTCCACCTGGGCGGGCGGCGGTTCCAACGGCGACTTCACCTGGTCCTACCCCATGGACGCGGTCCCCGCCCCGGCCGGGTCGAGCCCGTCTGTGTCGCTGGGCTATTCCGCGCAGAGTGTCGACGGACGCACCTCCGCGACTTCCGGCCAGCCGTCCTGGGTGGGAGAGGGTTTCGATGTACCGAATTCGTACATCGAGCGCTCCTACGCCTCCTGCGACGACGACGGCCAGAACGACAAGATGGACTTGTGCTGGAAGGAGCACAACGCCTCGGTCGTCCTGAACGGCAAGTCCAGCCCGCTGATCAAGGACGCGAACGGCTGGCACCTGAAGAACGACGACGGTGAGAAGGTCACCCTCGCCACCGGCGCGGTCAACGGCGACGACGGCGACACCGGCACCGGCGGCGACCAGGGCGAGCACTGGACCATCACCGCAACGGATGGCACCCAGTACGTGTTCGGCAAGAACCGCCTGCCCGGCTGGTCCGACCACGGCACCGCCGCCGACGACCCGGTCACCAACTCCGTCTGGGTCGTTCCCGTCTTCGGCGACGACACCGGCGAGCCCGGCTACTCCGCCGGCACCAGCTTCGCCAACCGGGCCAAGCTCCAGGCCTGGCGCTGGAACCTCGACTACGTCGTCGACCCGCACGGCAACGTCACCAGCTACTGGTACTCCAAGGAAGGCAACTACTACGCCAAGAACGCCTCCACCGGCAACGGCACCTACTACCACCGCGGCGGCTGGCTGAACCGCATCGACTACGGCCAGCGCTCCGACTCCGTCTACACCAAGCCCCCGGCCGCGCGTGTGAAGTTCAGCGTCGCCGAACGGTGCCTGCCCGTCACGGGCGGGGAAACCTGTGCCACGTTGTCCGAGACGAACAAGGCCGCCTGGCCCGATGTGCCGTTCGACCAGATCTGTGCCGCCAGCACCGTGTGCACCGACCGTAACGCGCCGTCGTTCTTCACCCGCAAGCGGCTGACCGACGTCACCACGCAGGTGTACAAGGGCACTGGCACCGGCGTGGACACCGACTACCGCGACGTCAACGCCTGGCACATGGAGCACTCCTTCCCCGATCCGGGCGACGGCTCCGCGGCGGGCCTGTGGCTGAAGAGCATCCAGCACACCGGCAAGTCGGGTGCCACCCCCATCACCCTGCCTGCCGTCACCTTCACCGGCGTCCAGATGCACAACCGTGTCGACAAGACCGGCGACGACGTCGTGCCCTACATCAAATGGCGCGTGCGCGAGGTCAAGTCCGAGACCGGCTCGGTGATGACGGTCAACTACTCCGCCCCCGAGTGCATCGCCGACACCAACCTGCCCACCGCACTCGACAAGAACACCAAGCGCTGCTACCCCGTCAAGTGGATCCCGCCGACCAACCCCACCGGTGGCACGGACCCGCAGCCGCGCACCGACTTCTTCCACAAGTACGTCGTCACCCAGGTCACCGAGTCCGACCCCACCGGCGGCGCCCCCCTGAAGGAGACCAACTACACCTACACCGGCGGCGGCGCCTGGGCGTACGACGACCAATCGCCCATCTCGCTGGCGAAGTACCGCACCTGGGGCATCTGGCGCGGCTACAACACCGTCACCACCACCACCGGCGAAGCCTCCGGCACCCGCTCCAAGACCACCTCCCTGTACTACCGCGGCATGCACGGCGACAAGCAGGCCGACGGCACCACCCGCAGCGAGACGATCACCGACTCGCAAGGTGTGGCCCAGACCGACTCCGAACAGTTCGCCGGCCAGCTCCGCGAGCAGATCAGCTACAACGGCACCACCGGCCCTGAGGTCACCGCCACGGTCACCACACCGTTCTCGGTGAAGAAGTCCAGCGACACCCACTCCTACGGCACCGTCAACGGCTACCTGGTCCGCACCGGCACCCAAGCCAGGCGCACCCGCCTGAACAGCGGCAGCACGATCACGACCACCACGGCCACCACCTACGACACCAAGAGCGGCCTGCCGCTGACGGTCGAGACGGATGCTGGCGGAGCCAAGGACTGCACCCGCACCTGGTACGCCACCAACGACACCGCGTGGATGCTGACCTACCCCAAGCGGGTCGAGAAGGTCTCCGCCGGCTGCACCGCACCCACCAGCCGCACCAACGACCCCAACACCACCGACCTGGTCTCCGACACCCGCATCTCCTACGACGGCCAGGCCTACGCGACAGCCCCGACCAAGGGCGACGCCACCCGCACCGAACGCCTCACCGGCTACAACCCCGACGCCAGCGGCAGCTACCAGACCGTCACCACCGCCGGATACGACACGCTCGGCCGCCCGACGGACACCTGGAACACCAAGGGCACCAGAACCAAGCATATCGACTACACCCCGGCCACCGGCGGCCCCGTCACTCAGACCGTGACCACCAACGCCGCCGGCCACACCGCCACCGCCCAGCACGCCCCCGACTGGGGAGTGGACCTCGCCCGCACCGACGCCAACGGAAACCGCACCGAACTCGCCTACGACGCCCTCGGCCGCCTCACCGACGTCTGGCTGGCCGACCGCGACCGTGCGGCCGGACAGACCCCCAACCACAAGTTCGAATACAAGGTGCAAGCCAGCGCAGCCTCCTGGGTCGCCACCAAGTCCCTGAACAACGACGGCACCACTTACCTCACCCAGTACGCCATCTACGACGCACTGCTGCGCCCGCGACAGGTTCAGGTGCCCGCCGCCAGCGGCACCGGCCGGGTGATCTCCCAGACCAAGTACGACACCCGCGGTCTCGCCGTCGAAACCGCCGCACAGTTCATCGACACCACCGCCCCTGGCGGAACGCTGCAGAACCTGGCCACCGCCGCTCCGGCCGGAACCGAGACCACCTACGACGGCGCGGGCCGCCCCACGGTGAACAAGATCCTCGTCAACGGCCAGGAGCACTCCCGCACCACCACCACCTACGACGGCAACGCGACCACCGTTGTGCCCCCCGACGGCGCCCCCGCGGTGCGCGAGGAGTACGACGCCCGCGGCCGCCTGGCCGAGAAGCGCGAGTACAACGGCAACACCGTCAGCACCGACTACGCCAAGTTCGACTACTTCTACGACCACGCCGACCGCCTGAAGATCGTCAAGGACACCGACGGCAACACCTGGTCCTACCGCTACGACTTCCTCGGCCGCCAGACCAGCGCCTCCGACCCCGACGCCGGTGACTCAACCACCACCTACAACGACCTCGACCAGGTCGTGGCTGCCACCGACGCCCGCAACAAGACCGTCGGCTACACCTACGACGACCTCGGCCGCCAGACCGCCCGCACCGACGGCGCCGTCCCCGTCGTCAACGGCGTACCCATCCCGTCCGACGCACAGATCCTGGCCCGCTGGTCCTACGACACCATCGCCAAGGGCCAGCTGACCTCCAGCATCCGCTACGTCGGCGGCAAGACCGGCGACGTCTACGCCCTCACCAACGCCGCCTACGACAAGCTCTACCGTGTGCTGAAAGAGCAGTACACGATCAGCACCAAGGAAGGCGCCCTCGCCGGCGCCGGTTACTACACCATCAACAACGCCTACAACCTCGACGGCACCCTGCAAAAGCGCACCATCCCCGCCATGGGAGGCCTCGCCGCCGAAACCCTCACCTACGGCTACACCCCCACCCGGCTCCCCGACACCCTCCAGGGCCTGACCGGCCTCGTCCAGAACACCGACTACCTCCCGGCCGGCGAGCACATCCGCACCACCCTGGGCGTGTCCACCACCGCCGACTGGACGGACGTCAACTACGCCTACGAAGACGGCACCCAGCGCCTGGCCCGCCAGACCGTCGTCTCCGAAACCCACCCCGGCACCGACGCCGACATCTACTACCGCTACGACAAAGCCGGCAACCCCACCGAGATCGACGACCGCTCCACCAGCCCCGGCGACAAGCAGTGCTTCGAGTACGACGGCCATCGCCGCCTGAAGACCGCCTGGACCGCCACCGGCGACTGCACCACCGCCCCCACCACCAGCACGACCGGCGGCCGCGCACCCTACTGGCAGAGCTTCACCTACGACTCGGCCGGCAACCGTAAGACCGCAACCGACCACCTCGCAACCGGAGGCCCCGCCACCACCGACTACACCTACAAGACCACCGGCCAGACCCGCCCGCACGCCCTGGACAACACGGTCACCAGCCTGGCCTCCGGCACCCGGACCAGCGACAGCTACACCTACTGGGAGAACGGAGCCACCAAGACCCGCAACCTCAACGGCACCACCCAGACCCTGGACTGGGACGTCGAAGGCGAACTGGAGAAGGTCACCGAAGCCAGCGGCTCCACCACCACCTTCCTCAACGACGGCGACGGCAACCGGCTCATCCGCCGCGACGCCACCGGCACCACCCTCTACCTCGCCGAGACCGAACTCCGCCTCGACAAGACCAGCGGCAACGTCACCGCCACCCGCTACTACACCCACGCGGGCCAGACCGTGGCGATGCGCACCCCCACCAGCCTGACGTGGCTGTCCACCGACCACCACGGCACCGCAGACATCCAGATCGACGCCACCACCCAGAGCCTCACCCGCCGCCCCACCGAGCCCTTCGGCGAGGACCGCGGCACCAAGCCCGCCACCTGGCGCGGCGAGAAGGGCTTCGTCGCAGGCACCGAAGACCCCACCGGCCTCACCCACCTCGGAGCCCGCGAGTACGACACCACCACCGGACGGTTCATCAGCGTCGACCCCATCGGCGACCTCAAAGACCCCCAGCAGATCAACGGCTACGCCTACAGCAACAACAACCCCGTCACAGGCAGTGACCCAAGTGGACTGTTCTGCGACGGGTGCGGTGCGAATGGCGAGGACACCGTATGGACCGCTGACAACGGACCCGGGTGCACCACGTCGAATTGCTACGGCGATGACGGTGAGGTCCTTTACTCCACGAGCGGAAGCTCTGGGAGCAAGAAGTCGGGGACTGGTGACAAGGACGGCACATCATCCAAGACGAGTAACGGCAAACAAAAGGGATCGAAGGACTGTGACTCGTGGGGCTTTCTGTCAAGTGTCTGCTCCGGCGTCGGTGAGGTGTTTTACGGTGTAGTCAGTAATGTGCCGCACACAGCCGAATACTTCGGTTGGCTCGTGGACGACGACTGCTGGAATGGCGGGGCGGGCGCACCAGGCTGTGACTACGGAACACAGTTCGATCAGTGGGTCGCGAGTCATGGCTACAACACAGAAAGTGGCGCCTATCAGATACCGAGCTTCGCTGCATCGATACTAGGTCACACACCTTTCCGCACCCGATCCCCAAACCGCACACGATTTCCGATAAGTGGCTGCGTTCGATGCTTCCTGGCTGGGACGGATGTCCTCATGGCCGACGGAACCACCAAGGACATCGAGGACATCGAAATCGGAGACGAGATAGAGGCCACTGACCCCGATACGGGGGAGTCGGGGTCCAGACGTGTCACAAGCCTCATTGTCACCGACGGTGACAAGCACTTCAACGAGCTTTCCATCGCAACAAGGGGCGGCATCGAGAAACTGACCGCCACTCACGAGCACCCGTTCTGGTCGCCGTCGGAACGGCGCTGGATCGACGCGGCAGACCTCGAAGCGGGCATGACCCTGCTCACGGACGCCGGGGCCACCGTCGTCGTGATCGCCAATCGCGCCTTCTCCCGGCCGGCCCGCACCTACAATCTCACCGTCGATGACCTTCACACGTACTATGTACTCGCGGGTAAAACGCCGGTACTGGTGCATAACAGTGGCCCCGGGTGTGGTTCGATTTGGATTGATAGAAATAGGCTCAACCATCACTTCAAGCACGCTGCCGACTTCGACTGGCCTACGACGGATACTCGGGTGAACAAGGAAGCCTATGCCCAGATGCTAGGGGAATTTACGCGGAACCCTGGTAATATCCGAATGAGTGGGACATTCAGGAAGCAGCCAGCCATCCACTACGTGGATATGCAGACCGGAAGGCATGTGTCAGTCGACCCAGATTCAGGAAAGATGCTCGGAGCCTGGAAGTCGAAAATAGGGACTGACCAGTTCTACTACCTGATGAGGGATGGTGTTCTGTGACGGCGAAGCTCGATCCTTATCTGGTCCTCGCCTCTGCTGTAGCGGAAGAGAGAATATCCCCGTCGGAATTCGAGGCTGTATTGCTTCCTCTGCACAAGCACTACGCCGAGTCGTTCGCTTCCGTCGAGGAATTTGAGCTTGCGGAGGAGCTGTTCCATGTAGCCTGTGACTATTGCGGGGAACAAGAAGAAATCGCAGGCGGCCTCCTTGGAGATGAAGAAGTCAGAGTCGCCGCAGGAATGATCGCCCAGAAGATGCGGCGTATTCTGGGTAGGTAATTCTCGGTGCAATTTCGCGCCCTTGACGGCAATGCTGACGGCAACGTGGCCGGACGCCGGTGGCCCCACGAGATCCTCGTCGGGCCATCGGCGTCGTGGGAGATGGCTCGGTGCTACTGGATGGCAGCCGCGCTGCCGGAGGGTGTCCGCGTTGAGGGTTGCCATGGGTGGCACGAACCTTCTTCACTTACGGGCGCCGCAGCGTCCGGGCTGCGCAAGAGGGTGGGCGATGCAGGGCCTGAGATGGGTGACGCGACGGGCGGGCAGATGGACGCGCAGGAGGTTGCCGTGGGCGGGCGGGTCCAGGACCGCGAGCTTCGTCAGCGCTGCGGCCAGCACCGAGTGGGCGGCCGATGGCGTCCCCTTGAGTGCAACGCCGGTGCGTTAGGGCTTGCAGATCATCAACCCGTAGCTTTGATCTCCGTGGTGATTCCGTGGCTGGTGGCGAGGTCGTGGAGGGCGTCCAGGTCGGGGAGTTGGTTTTCGGCAGGCTGGATGGTGTGGCCGGCAGCCTGGAGGAGTTGGCGGACGTCGCGGATGCGCCGGTTGATGGTGAAGGGTGTGACGCCGTAGAGCCGGGCGATGACGGTTTGCGGGAGACCGAGTCGCTGGTGGAGCAGGACGGCGAGGGTGAGGACAGGTCGGCGGCCGGTGGTGCCGTCGCCCTTGACGCGGGGGCGGTGGCCGCGTCGTTGGTCGAGCTGTCCCTCGCGCTGGGTGTCGTGGAGGGTCAGGAGCCGTGTGATCAGGGTGTCCCACTCTGCCGGGTCGAGCCCGGTGAACGCCGGATGCCGCAGCCAGGCGAGGTCGGGGCTGGGCCGGTCGAAGGGGTCCGGGGCTTCGTTGATCTCGGCGTAGGGTTCGGGCCGCAGCGTGTAGTTCCAGTCGCCGTGCCAGGCGTGCCGGTCCAGCGGCAATGCGTCCATCTGTCGGTCACCGACCCTCACACCGGTGGGGTAGGTGCCGGTGTCGAGATCGGCGTTCACGGTCAGCCCGGTGCGGGTGGTGGTCGCGGCGACGCTGTTCACGATGACTTCATGGCTGGTCAACGGTCTGCCGCGCCAGTTCATCGTGATGTGGGAGAACAGCCGGTGTTTGAACCGCCCCGGTTCGAATGGAGACTCGATTTCATGAAAGGATCGAGTCATGGCACGACCTTCCCGTTACCCGCTTGAGCTCCGCCGTCGTGCGGTGCGCATGGTCGCCGAGGTGCGCGACGATCACCCGAACGAGACGGCCGCTTTGCAGGCGGTGACCGAGAAGCTCGGCATCGGCTCCCGCGAGACGCTGCGGAACTGGGTGAAGCAGCACGAGATCGACGCGGGGCAGCGTCCGGGGACGACGACGGAGGAGTCCGCCCAGCTCAAAGCGTTGAAGAAGGAAAACGCCGAGCTGAAGCGGGCCAACGAGATCCTGAAGGCCGCGGCGAGTTTCTTCGCGGCCGAGCTCGACCGGCCACACACGCGCTCGTAGCGTTCATCGACGAGCACCGGGACCGCTTCGGCGGCGTCGAGCCGATCTGCAGAACCCTCACCGGGCACGACTGCAAGATCGCCCCTTCCACCTATTACGCCCACAAGAAACGCCTGGCTGCCCCGTCTGCCCGTGCCGTGCGGGACGCGGAACTCAAGGAGCTGATCCGCCAGGTCCACACCACCAACTACCGCGTCTACGGGGCCCGGAAAATCTGGCGGGAGCTGAGCCGGCAGGGCCACACGGTGGCTCGCTGCACCGTCGAACGGCTGATGCGCGAGCTGGGTATAGCCGGCGCAGTCCGCGGTAGAAGGGTCCTCACCACGATTCCGGACCAGCAGGCCGAGCTGGGTCGCGGATTTCACGCACGTGGCGACCTGGGCCGGGGTGGTCTACGTCGCCTTCGTGGTGGACACCTTCTCCCGCCGGATCGTCGGCTGGTCCGCCGCGACGTCGAAGGAGACCCAGCTCGTCCTGGACGCTCTGGAGATGGCACTGTGGCAGCGTGACCGCGATGAATATCCCTATGCTCGCGGCGAGTTGATACATCACAGCGATGCGGGCAGCCAGTACACCAGTTTCAAGCTGGCCGAACACCTGGACGCGGCCGGCATCGCCGCCTCGATCGGATCTGTCGGCGATGCGTACGACAACGTCCTGATGGAAAGCACGATCGGCCTGTTCAAGACGGAGTTGATCAAACCGCAGCGGCCCTGGAAGACCCTCTCCCAGGTTGAGCTCGCCACCGCCGAATGGATCGACTGGTACTGCCACCGACGACTCCACGGTGAGATAGGCCACGTCCCACCTGTCGAGTACGAGACCAACTACTACACGGAACTCACGAAACCCCAGGTCACAACCACAAGCTGACGTCTCTACCGAACCCAGGGCGGTTCATACTGACGTCGGGGCCGTCGTGGACATCCTGGGCGTCGAGTAGACGCTGGAGGTGTCGGAGTGCCGCGCGTCGCTCAATCCCTGATGCGTCGACGGTTGGTGGACAAGCGTGCTGTTCCGCGGAGGCGCCCGGTGGCTACTTGTTCTTGTCGGCGTCACCGGACCGTCGCCAGGCCGTACGGCATCTGCATCCCGAGTCTGCAGCATCCCGTGCAGCCTGACGCTCGAGCACAGTGGCATCAGGCAGTTGAGCACCTCGGGCCTGCGAGTGTTCAACGCAGCTCTCGCTCGAGAGTGGTTGTCAGGCGGAGGGCAGTGGCTCTGACTCGTCCCGCAGGGCAGCCTCAGCGATCTCCAGGGCGGTGTAGAAGACGGAGCGGCCTTGCTTGGCTCGCTGCCGACCGGGTCAGACGGCGCCGAGTTGGGGGGTGTGCCGACGCTGCATGGTTCCGAACACCTCGTCGAATGCGAGGGAGCGTCTCGTGGGCACCAGGTGGTAGGGGGAGCCTGAGCCGGCGGCGGGTTGCGGACCTGTGCGGCCCAGCATGAGGACGTCCAGGAGAGTGAACAGGTCTTCCTCGCTCAGCGTGGGCACGCCCAGCTGGTCATGGTCGGCGACTCCGCGCAGGCCATCTACCAGTGGCGGGGCGCCAAGGACGTCATGACCGGCTTCGACGGACCCAGCTTGCCCTGTCGCGGTCCTTCCGCTTCGGCCCGCTGCTGGCCGAAGAGGCCAACCGCTGGCTGCACATCGCCGGCGCCCCCCTCCGCCTCACAGGCACCGATGCGGTGCCCACCGAACTCGGTCCCCTCACCCGGCCCGACGCGGTGCTGTGCAGGACCAACGTCGGGGCCATGGCCCAGGCGATGGACCTGCTGGCCGCCGGACACCGGGTCGGGCTGGCCGGGGAAGGAGACAGCCTGCGCGCTCTGGCTCAGGCCGCCCGTGACCTGAAGGACGGCCGCCGCACCACCCACCCCGAACTGCTCCTGTTCCCCTCCTGGGGCGAACTGCAGGACTACGCCGCCCACGACCCGGCCGGACGTGACCTGCAGTCGTTCGTCGACCTGGTCGACACCCACGGCACGGACGCCATCCTGGCCGCGGTCGCCCAACTCGTCCCCGAACAGCAGGCCGAAGTCACCGTTTCCACCGCCCACAAAGCCAAGGGACGCGAATGGGCCAGAGTGAAAATCGCCGACGACTTCACCCCGCCCCAAGACAGCGACCAGCAGGATGACAACGGCCGCCCGGTGCCCGGTCCCATCGATGACGGCGAGGCCCGCCTCGCCTACGTCGCCGTCACCCGTACCCGCCACCGGCTTGACATCGGCGGCCTGTCCTGGATTCCGGACCATCCGGACGGCTCCCCTGGGTGACCAACGCGCATCGAGCCAGCGCTTCACGGTTGTGGGTGCCACCGTGGTCGTCGTGGGACGACCGACCTACCTGTGGGCCGGGGTGCCTGTGTCGAAGTCACGCGGCGACACGATGCAGTGCGAGTTTGGCGAGCATGACCTGGTTGGCTTCCCAGCCGTCGGGGAATTTGGCGGGCACGGACAGATGCACGGGGTCGGTCGAGGGGTGGCTGTCCAGGAGGTCGGCGATTCCTTCGCGGGTGACAACGATGCATGCCTGCCGGTGGCGGGAGGCGAGGACACACAGTCGTCCGGCTTCCAGGTGGAAGGCTGTGGCGTCTCGGCGGCCGGACAGCGGGTGCACGACGATGACGACTTCGAACTCGCGGCCCTGCAGCCGGTTCGCGGTGTCCACCGCCACGCCTGGCGCGTTGGGGTTGCCTGTCCGGGCCAGCGCGGTCCGGACCAAGTCGGCCTGGTCGCGGTGAGCGACGCCGATGGCGATGTCGCCGGGTTCCAGGGGCCGGCCGCCTGGGTGGCGTTCGCAGGTGGCGACCGCTCCGCGGCCCAGCAGCCGACCGGCGAGGTCGGCGGCGGTCTGGAGGGTCTCGGTGTCGGTTCGCGGGACGTGGCGGCGGGGCAGTTCGTGCAGTGCCCAGCCGGTGGTGAAGGCCTCCGCGAGGGTTTCGTCCAGGTCGGTGCGGGCGAGTCCGGCGGTGCGGAACTCCAGGGCACGCGTGTCGTCGCCAGTTCCGGAGGTGAAGGGGGTGAACGGGTAGAATGCCTGGGCGATGGTGGGTGCGGCCGAGAGCGGCAGGCGCCAGGACACCGGCAGCCGGTGTACGGGGATGTTCTGGTTGTGCTGCAGCATTACGCTGACGCCGTTCTGCGTGGGGTCGTGCGGCAGCCCGATCCAGCGCTCGGTACCGACGATCGTGAATGGGTCCAACTGGCCCGGGTCGCCGACGAACAGGCCTTGATCGAAGCGTTCGACGATCTGCAGCAGCATGTCCGAACGCATCTGGTAGGCCTCGTCCAGGATCGCCCAGCCGAACGTGGCGTCGCGGACGGTGGCCCACTTGGCTGCGGTGGCGACGATGATCCGGCAGCCGGCCAGGTCGGCCAGGGTGCGGCCGACGGTTGTGTTCGTCAGGGCATTCAGGACCGGCGGCGGGTTGTAGCCGGTGGCACTCAGCCGTCCGACGGCGATGCCGGGGTGCTCCCTTGCCAGACGTACGACCAGGTCGTCGACCTGGTTGTTGGTCTGGGCGACGACGATCGGGCGCTCGCCGCCTTCGGTGAGTTCCTGGGCGGCGCGGACCACCAGAGTGCTCTTGCCAGCGCCGGGCGGGGAGTCGACGATCACGGCCCTGTGACGCCTGTCGGCTATGTCTGTGAGGATCGCCTCGGTGGCAGCGGCAGCGGCCGTTGCAGGGTTGGGTGCGGCTGGTTCGGGCGTCGCGCTGGTGTCAGTCCTCATTGCCCCACTCCTCTGCGGCGGCGTCCTCGGGTATGACGGAGTCGGTGCCGCTCTCGTCGGCGGCACTGTGTGTCCACGGGGTGGCGTCGGAGGCCGGGAACTGCGGCGCTGGGCGCCATCCCGGATCGGGTAGGTAGGCGATGCGCTGGCCCAGTTCCGGGACGGTGCCCTGCTGCGGGACGCGGCTGCGTCCCATGCCGCCGGTGATCTCCACCATGACCCGTGTGGTGCCGCCGTCGGAGAGGACGGAGACGATCATGGCTTTGTGTCCGGCCGGCAGGGACGGGCTGATCAGCTTGGTGTCGGCGGCCAGGCGCACGGGATCCTCGGTGCGGACGGTGACGCGGGGCCGCGGCACACGCCTGTTTTTGTCCGTGGTGACCACTCGGCCAGGGTCGGCCTCCACGACCGTCCCGGCGAACGCCTCCCCGGCGCTGCGCCGATCGGCCAGCACGAACCGATCGTCGAACGCCATGTCGGACTCGAATTCGGCCAGCGCGTGCTCCAGCCAGCCCAGCCGCCGGGCCGCACCGATCGCGTTGTCCCGTTTGCGCTGCGGAAGGCCGTCGGAGTCCCGGTAGTCGGAGTACTTGGTGAAGGCCTTGCAGTCGCCTTCGAAGCGCTTGGCGGTCCGCGGTGCCTCGGGCACGGAGCGCAGCAGTGATATGGCCTGCCACACCATGCGCCAGGTGGGCTGGATCTGTCCCGCGATCAGTTCCCGCAGTTCGGTCTCGGCGGCGGCCAGCGCATGCGGGTCGCCGAGGGTGTGGGCCGTGTCGAACCTTCTGATCGCCGGGGCCAGGTCGCGGTTGTCGAACTCTGGGGAGGTCGACGGGCCCGCCGGCGGGCACACGTCCGGGTTCTCGGCATCGGCCATGGCCTGCTCGACGCTCAGGCCCGGCGGGGGAGCGATCCAGGCCATCAGGGAGGCGAGGTTCTGATCCTCGAGCGTGCTCTGGCCGGTCGCCCAGTGCTCGGTGAGCATTGCGGTGACGGGCAGCATCGTGGAGGTGCTGGCCTGTTCGGCCCTGTCGACCAGGAACGTCAGCCACATGCCGAACTCCGGTACGACGTCCGGCACCGCGTAGGGACCGGACGTCGCGCGGAAGCGGCACATGCGGCCCAGGTCGGCCAGGGCTTTGACACCGCCGGCGTTGGGCACCAGGATCTGAGGCGCGTCGGTGTACCGGGAACGCTCGCCTTCCCCGCGGCGGTCCTGGCGGAAGGAGTCGATGTAGTTCATCACGATCCGGCCGAGGTCGGCGGCGAACGCGAACCGCTGGTCGCGGTTGCGGGGCTGGGCCACGACGAGCAGGGTTCCGTTCCTCTTGGCGGAGCCGACCATGGCGGCCAGGGGAGCCCCGGCCTCTCCGGCCATGGCCAGCGGGACGATCACCAGTGGCCGGCCCGAGAGGTGCCAGTGCCGGAACTCGGTCCGGGGCACCGCCTGCATCGTCTCCATCGCCTGCACGTGTGCCAGCGCCGACAGCGTGCTCATGCCGCACCCCCGAGGTCTTCCAGTTCTGCGCGCAGCCGTGCGGCGTGCCGTAGGGCCGCGGCTATCTCCACCTGGTCCTCGCTCGGTGTCAGTTCTCCGCGTGCCAGTCCCATGACCATGGTCGTGGTGTCGATGCCGCCGAACTGCTCGCGCACTGCCGGCCCGAGGACATCCAGCGAGGCTTCCGCTCGGGCACGGGAGCGGCAGTAGAACGCCATCTCGCAGTGGCTCAGGCAGTCCGGTCGGTACGCCACGAGGACCTGATCCAGTGCCTCGGTCAGCTCCTCGGCCGGGCGCCGGGGCTGCTTGTTCTTGTCAGGGGTGGGGTCGAGATCGAAGGTGAGGTCCTCGGGGAGCAGGTCCACCAGGTCTCCGATGCGCTCGATGCGGGACAGCTGACGGGTCAGAGCGGCCACCTGCTTGCGGGCGTCGACGAACGCGCCGGTCGGCCGGTTGGTGAAGTCCTTCGGCGCGACCAGCACGATCGTGTCGGAGACGGCCTCCTCGCCGATGCCGGCCCGCCCGAGCAGGTCGCGCAGCGCGATGATGTATGCGCATGCCTGTGTGGTCGCCGCCCGTACCTGCGTGGAGTCTGCCTGGTCGTCGATGATCGGGAAGCTCTTGATCTCCACGACGTGGAAGCGCCCGTCGATGCGGAGGGCGACCAGGTCGGGCTCCAGGTACACCTTGTGCCCGCCGATCAGCAGGCGCAGCATCGGGTGGTCGAACAAGGTGGCGTAGCCCTCGCCCCGGGCGGCCTGCAGCAGGACCTCTTCGGTGCGCTCGTGGCGCTGCTTGGAGCGGCCGTCGCCGCCGACGTCGTTCAGGTCCTCGTAGCCCACCTCCGGCAGTGTCAGCTCCAGGGTCTCGCGCAGGACGCGCAGGAGCTCCGCGCAGCCGTTGTCTTTCACCATCGCCTCGAAGGCGTTGCCGCGGGTGATGGCGAAGGAGGACTGGCCGAAGGACGGGGGATGGCCGACGTGTGTGGCGATCGCGGCCTTGTCGGAGCCGGAGGCGTCCAGCAGGGCCCGCAGCGTGCAGCGCGGGTTGTTCTCCAGGGCCGCCAGCGACCTGGCGTTGTAGTCCAGGCGCTTCGCGGATCCGCGCAGTGCGTCGAGGCGGTCGTCGACTGGGTTTTTCACGGTCTCGTAGATCCTTGCGGAGGAGAAGGGGCTGCGGGGAGACGGGAGTCAGGCGCGGGCCGACCGCAGATGCGTGACGCCCTGCAGGGGCGCGCCGAACAGCTGTCCGTCGTCCCCGAGGGACTTACGGGCTCGCCGTGCGACTGCCGCCCGGGTGGCGCGGTCGGTGCCGGTATGCACGTCTAGTTCGGCCTGGGCGGCGCCGATCACCTGCTGGGGTTCCAGCGCGCCCTCGTGACCGGAGGCGTTCCTCGGCATGGCGTCGGGGATGTTGACGGCGAAGCGCCACAGTAGGCGCAGGGCCTCCGGGCTGGGCCCGTCCGGTGTGGACTCGGCTGCGGTGTGCACCGCTTCGGCGATGCTGATCGCGCTGGTGAGGAAGTCCACGCGCGGTGACAGCGGGCCGATGATGCGCTGCTCCAGCGTCCAGGTGCTGATGGTGATCAGTGCCCGCACCGGTGTCAGCAGGTCGTGCGCCAGTGCCGGGCACAGGTAGTACGGGCGGGCACCCGGACTTGAGCGGTAGGAACGCTCCTCGTCCCGGCGCAGGCTGGAGAGCTTAGACGCGGACAGCTCTCCCGGGAAGAACGCCTCGTGCACGCCGACGATCAGTTTGGGGGCGGCCGGGGTCCCGAGCAGCATCAGGGCGCGGTGGACGTGTTCGCGCGCCGGGAGCTGCGCCCCCCGGGCGGCAGGGGCTGCTTCCGGGGCGGGGCGGGGCGGCGCGGCCGCCGGTTCGTCGGCGTCGATGAGGGCGTCCCAGGCCCGCTCGGCGCGGCGCAGCTGCATCCGCAGCTCGCCGGCACGCTCGGTGTCGCCGGCGGCGGAGGCGTCGCGGATCGCGCGGCGCAGGGTGCCGATGCTCTTCTCCAGGGCGTCCAGCGGATCACTCATGACCCAGACGCTACCAGACTTCCAGAGTTTTCCAGACTTCTTCCTGAGATTGTGTGTACAGTCGTTGCCACCGAACCTCCGACCCGCGGCGGCGCAGCCCGCGTCGGCCTGCAGACCGTCCTCCTGGAGGCACCCCGTGACGGGACGCGTATTCCATACCTCCGACTGGCACCTGGGTCGCCAGATCGGCCGCCACCACCGACGCGACGGCGAGTTCGACGCCGTCCTGGACGAGATCGTCGAGATCGCCGCCGACTTCGCCCCCGACCTGATCGTGCACAGCGGTGACCTGTTCGACGGCCCCAGGCCGAGCCTGGACGACATGCGGCGCGCCGCGCAGGCGCTGCGCCGCCTCGGTGCGATCGCGCCCGTGGTCGTCGTCGCCGGCAACCACGACACCCCCTACGTCCTGGCGTTCCTGGAGTTCGTCCTGAACGACATGGGCACCCGCGAAGGAGACCAGGTCCGGGTGCGCTTTGCTACCGACGCCCGCCCCGACCGGCTGCTCGTCGCCGAATACCCCACCAAGGAAGGGGAGTTGACGCTGCGCATCGGCGCGCTGCCGTACCTGCATCCCAACCGGTTCACCTACGACTTCGCCGACCCCGCCCTGACCACCGCGACCTACGCCGAGCGGATGCGCACCGTCCAGGCCGACGTCTACCGCCGCCTGACCGCCGGCCGCGGTGCCCGGGACGTCCTGGTCTTCGCCGCCCACCTGTTTATCGAAGGGGCCACCCCTTCCTACTCGGAGCGGCGTATCTCCTTGAGCGCTGAGTACGCGGCCGCAGCCGGGGACCTGCCCGACGTCGCCTACGGCGCCCTCGGCCACATTCACAAGCCGCAGCCCGTCGGCCGTGCCGGGTTCCCCGCCTACTACGCCGGCAGCCCGCTGCAGATGGACTTCGGCGAGAGCGGCGACACCAAGAGTGTCGTACTCGCCGAGGTCGGCCCGGGCGCCAACCCGCGCATCGAACTCGTACCCCTGACCTCCGGCCGCCGCCTGATCCGCCTGGAAGGCACTCTGGAAGAGATCGTGCAGCGCGCCGGCCGCGTCGGAGACGCCTGGGTGAAAGCGGTGGTGAACGTCGAGGCCTCCAGTGCGTTCCTGCCGGAGACTCTCGCCAGGATGCTGCCGAAGGCGACGATCGTTGACATCGAGGAGCGCCGCCCCGGGGTAGCCGGCCGCGTGCTAGACCGGGAGGCCTCCGCCGGGGAATTGCCCGACATCAAGGACCTGCTGTGCGACTACCTGCCCGGCCGTGGCACGACCGGCCCAGCTCTGGACCGCGTCATGGCCGCCTTTGCCCACCTGCAAGCCGAACCGGATCCCGAAGATCCCGCACCGTGCTGCGAGGAGACACTGCTGGCCGCGGCCATCGCAGGCCTGTCCCTTGACGGCGTCGACCGCTCGGGTCTGTTGGCCGACAGCACCGGATCGGAGGCGGCGCGATGAGACCGCTGGCGCTTTCCCTCACCGGATTCCGCAGCTACCCCACCCCGGTCACCGTCGAGTTCACCGGCAGGAGCCTGGTCGCAGTCCTCGGCGACACGGGCGCCGGCAAGAGCAGCCTGCTGGACGCCATCACCTTCGCCTTGTTCCGCAAGAGTTCCTGGGATGCCAAAGAACCCCGGCAGCTCATCGCGGACGGCGCGCAGGCCATGAGCGTCGAGCTCACCTTCCTGCACGACGGGCAGCGCTGGCACGTACACCGCACCATGCACGCCACCAACGCGAACGCAGGCCGGCACCACCTCAAAAACCTGGATACCGGCGAGGAGATCGACAACGCCAGCGCCGTCGACGCCCGCATCAGAACGGTGCTGCAGATGAGCTACGACACGTTCCTGCGTGTCGGGCTGCTCCCTCAGGGCAAGTTCGACCAGCTCCTCACCGCCGCCCCCAGGGAGCGAAGCGAGCGGCTGCGGGAACTGTTCGGCGCCGAATCACTGGAGTCCGTCCAGCAGATGGCCGCCCGCCACTGCCTGACGCTCAAGGGACTGCTGGGCGATGCCAGGGTCAAGCGCGCCGTCATGCCGGAGGACCCCGAGCAGGCCGCGGCAGAAGCCGGCAAGGCCGCCGACGCAGCCGCAGCCCGTGCCGAACGCCTGAACACCGCCATCGACCGCATCACAGCGCTGCAGGAGGAAACCACCGCAGCGCGTGCCGTCGCCGAAGCAGCCGCCACCGCTGCCCGGACCCTGTCCGCGCGCACGGTGACCGACGCCCATACCGTCCTTGACGAACTCGAGCCCGTCGCCGCCGCTATCGCCTCACGACGGGACACCCTGGACCAGCGCGCCGCCCAGGCCGCGACCCGGGAAGATGAACTGACCGCAGCGATCACGGCAGCCGACACAGGCGGAGAAGGACGGGACGCCCTCGGCAAAGCCGCCGTGGTCCTGGAGACCCTCGCGGAGCGCGCCGAGGAACACCGTGGCGAACGCGACCAGCTTGCCGCACTCACCGAACAACTCGCCAACGAAAGCGCCGCCATCGTCGCAACCGAAGCGGAGCTGACCAAGCGCGCCGACCACGCCAAACCCCTGGCAGAGGCAGCCCGTGCCGCTGCGGAGGCGAGCCAAGAGATCCGCACGTGCGCCACCACTGTCCGTACACTGATCACCGCTGCCATCTCGGCCGTCCGCCGCGTCGCCGACACCGCCAGCGATCAAGCCGCCGCAGTGGCCAAACGCGACGTTGTCTGCGAGGATGTCGGCCCGCTGCAAGCGGAATCAGCCACAGCCGAGAAAGACGTCACGAACGCCGAGACGCATCTGGAGACGCTCCAGCTGCGGGACAAGGCTGCCGCGATCGCCGCCGAACTCCATCCCGGCGGCGACTGTCTCGTGTGCCGGCGGAAGCTTCCGGCCGACTTCGAACCCGCATCCGAGACCGGTACGGCCGAGCTGGCCGCCGCGAGAGAGCAGCTGCGCGAGGCGAAGGCCTCACGTGACAAGGCCGCCGGCCGACTCGCTGAAGCCCGCGCCGCCGTGACCGCGGCCGAGGAGGCCCTGTCCGAACGCGGGAGGGAGCATCAAAGCGCTCAGCACAAGGCACAAGACGCCACAGCAAACGCAGTGCGCGCCTTCGCGGACCTCGCGGCCCTGGCCGCCGCAACCAAGGCAGACTTCGACGCCGAATCAGCTGCTGCGACGCTGACCGCGGCCGCAGCAGCCCTGGCCGTGCCGGCCGCCGGCGCCGCACACCTGGAGCAATCCTCCGAGCGGTACACAGCGCCGATCACTGACGTCGTCACCGCATGCGAACAGGCAGCCGCCGTGCACGCCGAACGGCTGCAGAGCGACGTGCATGGCCGCACCGCCGTGATCGAAGCAGAACGCAAGGCGCTGGCAGGGCGCAGGAGTTCGCATCAGCGCGACCTCGATGACGCCGCGGCAGCCTCCGAGCGGCACGCCCGCGCCGTGGTCCGGATGGCCGCCGAGGTCCGCGCGCTGCCTGTCCGCATCCAGGCGATGCTGCCGGGCGAAGCGATCGATGTGAGCGCAGATGACGCGGCCGCCGCTGCCGCTGCCGTAGCCGCCCGCCTGACCGAAATCCAGGGGCTGTTCGATGAGAGGGAAACGCAGCGGTCGCACAAGGACGCGGTCCTCGACCTGCAGCGCGCCCTCGACCAGGAGAACCGCACTGCCGTGGAACGGCCGCTGAACGAGCTGCGCGGCGCCCTAGACGTGTGGGCTCAGGCCGTCACACAGGCGATCACGCATCTGGGCGCCGCCGACCCGTATCAGATGCCGCAAGCCCCCGCTGAGCCGGGAATCGCCGAGATCCGCCAGTTCACCGCCGACCTGTCGAAGACCGCCTCGAGGCTGGGCGACAAGCTCGCCGAGGTGTCCGCAGCCGGCGCGGCCCGCGCTGCCGCCGCGCTGACCGGGCTCGGCGAGCACGCCGCCGCGCTCGCCGATGTCGACGGCTTCGACCCCGCGGCCGACCTGACGACACCGCAGGTGTTGCACCCTCTCGTCGCCGCGGCTGCGACAGCAGCCAGAGAGGTCGAGGACCAGCACAGGAAGCAGCGTGAGGCACAGGTTCTGATCAAGCCAGCCGCTGACCTGGACTTTGCGATAGCCGCCGGGGAGGCCCGCTATGAGGCGCTGGACGTGCTGCGCCGCGAACTGGTCGACGCCAAGTTCCTCGGCCACCTCACCACGCTGCGCACTCGTGCGCTGCTCGGCGTCGCCAGCGACCTGCTCGGGCAGATGACCGACATGCGATTCGGCTTCGCCGACAGCTTCGACATCGTCAGCCGCAGCTCCGGAGTTGTCCACCAGCCGAACCGGCTGTCCGGCGGGGAGAAGTTCCTGGCGTCGCTCGCCCTGGCTTTGGCGCTCGCCGAAGTGCACGCCCGCAGCGGGCCGAGTCTCGGCTCACTGTTCCTCGACGAAGGCTTCGCAGCCCTCGACACCACCGCACTGGACTCCACCCTGGAGGTGCTGCGCGCCCAGGCCGACGGCGACCGCCTCGTCATGGTGATCAGTCATCTGCACGCCGTCGCCGAGGCCGTTGATGACGTGCTGTGGGTGCGGCGGAACGCTGCTGGATCCTCCGCGCGCTGGCTGACACCGGACCAACGGGACGAGCTGGTGCAGGCAGATCTAGCCAGCGGCCTGCAGAAACTGGCCCAATAGTGGTTTCGATGGGTCCGGCCAATCCGATAGTTACATACGCTCGCACTCCAGCCCGGCGATACCCAACGGCACCCTTCACCCTGATCATCGCGACTGCGCTGAACGGGGTGGGAAGGAAACTGCATGTCTGAAGCGTGGGTCCGCGGCCGCGACACCCTGGGTCTGGCCACACGGGTGAAGGCACTCGCGGTCGCCGATCCGGTCCTCGACCTGGAACGCCGCAAGCCATTACTTACCTCGCGAGACTGGAGCGGCTACCAGATGGAGGAACTGGCGCTCACCGCCATCGACACCGTCACGCTGAAGATGGACTTCGAGGACGGTGCGCGTCACGAGGACGTCGTAAGCGCGGTGGCGCGCGTGGCAGGACTTCAGATACCGGACCGCGACAACGACGAACACGCCGACGTGGCCCGCTGGGTCCTCGACAGCCTGCTGAACGTCGGGACAGTCGACCGCGACTTCAGCCACGTCTACGGCATCGCCTCAGACGGTACGTACGCCTCGCACCGCTTCTCCTTCAAGTTGCTGCGCGAAGTCGCCGGACATGATGGACGGCCACGGCTTCGTGCCTCCAACGAGGCGATTGCGGTGCTGGTCGGCGCGGTGGACATCGACATCGCTTCCGAACAGGTCGCCGCCGACGCCAAGCTGGAAGCCCTGGTGAGACGTGGACGGCTGACGGACGCCCATCGCGCTGCGGAGATGGCGCTGCGCCGCACCGTGCAGTACGTCGAGTACATCCGCACACGGCTGGAGGGGATGCGCCGGGATATCCGCTCGGTGGACTGGGACCGTGACGTGCAGCGCCTGCAGACCGAAGCGCTGGAACACATCGAGGACCGCATCAGCGCCGAGAGCACCATCAAGGACAACCTGGTCCGGATGATGGAGAACAGTACCGAGGACGCCACTCCGGCCCAGGCCGCCGAGTTGATCGCAATCCTCGAGGAATGCCTACGCAGGCACGCGGCACTGCAAGCGAACCTGCAGGAGGTCGGCGACCGGTTCCGGGCCGAGCAGGAACGCCAGACCTTCGTGCCGCCCCCGAGCCGGTCCCACGTCGACCTCGAGCACCAGCTGCTGGAGCCGGCCTTGGAGCTGCCGATACGGCAGGCATATCCGCTGCTGGACGGGTTCGTTACAGCGGCGACGCCGCCTCGCCGCCCCGCGATCGTCTACCTCCCCGACCTGATCGCCGGCCTGATGACGCTGCCGGCCGAGCAGGATGACGACGACAGTCTGATCATCGACCCCGAGTTCGCCAGCGCCGAAGACGTCTCTGCGTTCCGCGACGAGCAGTACACGGCCGTCGGCTCGCTGCTGGAGCATACCGACGCCGAGGGCGTCCGCCTGTCCGAGCTTTTGCACGCAGCACGCCGTCATACCGCGAAGGCTGCTCGGGACAACCTCGATCATCTGCTCGCCCTGCACGTGCTGGGCTTGTTCGGAGCGCCACGCCCCGACCCCGAGCACGGCACGATGCTGGCCGCCCTGGCAGACGACTGCGAGCTGGACGACGAAGTGTTCGCCGGAGACGACCTGCTGGTATTCCGCATCCCGGCGGCCGCTGCCCCATCGACCGAGAACGCCTGAAGGAGGCCGTGGCGTGCCCGACGTCAACGACATGGCCGCAGTGAGCCGGCTGCTTGCTTTCGGCTTCCAGGCGGGGTTGACGCCCCGACGCAACGTTGAGTACGCCGCGCTTGTGGGCCGCTGCCGTACCGATCCAGCGTTCGCGCAACTGCTGCACGCCGCCGCGCGTGGTTTCGACCTGACGGTCATCGCGGTCGACCCGCGGGCCGGGCTGGTGCTCGGGGCGACCGCCGAAACACAGTTCGCGGTCAGCGTCGCCGACCACATCAGCAAGCCCGCCGACCGGCCGATCGCGGCGCTGGCCCACCTGGCCATAGCCGCCCTCGCCTACTACCGGCCCGAAGACCTGGACGACGAAGCCCACATCGGCCGCGTCACGGTCCGTCACGTCGACGCGATGGTCGAGCAGGCTGCCAAGGAGCTGGAGCGCCGGGCCGCCGAAACCGACACGGACGATGGAGTTCCGGTCGACCACCCGGACCTCATCCAGCTGTGGCGCTACTACCAGCGGCGCAACCCGGTGGCCTTCACTGAGGACGACCGAGCCCACTCCAAGAGCCGGCACGCGATCATCAAGCGGGTCGCCGAGTACCTCGCGGACAACGGGATGCTGCGGCGCGCGGGCAGGGAGAACGGCGGCACCTACACCACCACGGCCCGGTACCAGATCCAGGTGCGGGAGTTGGCCGGACAGCAGATGCTCGGCGAACTGGCCGCGCTCGGGGGCACGGTGGATTTGGGCGGCAAGCCCTCGTTCAGCAGCCCGGAGGCCGAATCCTCTGATACGGCCGACACCGTGGCATCCCCGTCTCTGCCGCCAGCTGACCAGGAGCCTGATCCCAGCAATGTATGAGCTCAACCGCGTCCGCTTGTACAACATCGGCCCGACCGGGGCCCGCTATGACGACGTCCTGCTGGATCTGTCCAACGGCGGCCCCCCTATCCCAACCAGCACTCTGATCCCCTCGGCCGGCCAGCTGTTTAGGCGTCCGGCGCTGGCGACACTGCTCGTCTTGGAGAACGGAGGCGGAAAGTCCGTATTCATTCGGATGCTGCTGTCCACGGTGCTGCCCGACCGGCAGTCCCGTAAAGGCCGTGAGGCGCTGCGCGCCTACGTGGTGTCCGCGGCGGCCCCGTCACATGTGGTCCTGGAATGGGTCAATGTCCGCACCGGTGAGACGTTGGTGACCGGACAGGTGTTGGCCCCAACCACGGACGACAGGGTCGAGCGGCTGTTCTACTCGCTCAACCCCAACGCAGTCACGACCCTGGCCACGCTGCCGTTTGCCGAGGGCCGGCGGCGGCTGCCGATGAACTCCTTTCACGATGCGCTCAAACGGCTGGACGCTGCCGACAAGGCGCTGCACGTGGAGATCGAGAAACGGCAGGGCGAGTGGGAGAACCACTTGCGACGGCTCGGCCTGGAGCCAGATCTCTTCGCGGTCCAGCAGGCAATGAACGTCGACGAGGGGGACGCGGCCGAGGCGTTCAAGACCACCACCGGCCGACGGTTCGTGGAGTGGCTGCTGAGCAAGGCGCTGGACGCCGAGAACTTCACTGAGCTGGGCAGCGCCTTCGGGGCCTATGCCAGGAACATCGGGCGGCGCGAACAACTGCTGCTGGACCGCGACTTCTCCACAGCAACGGCGACAGCCACCCAGCGCCTTGCCTTACGGCACACCGAGCAGATTGCCGCAGCCAAGGCGGCCCAGAACGCCGCGACGGCGTTGGCACAGCTCGCGGCAGCGGTGCAGGAGTCTGTCCAGCGCTCGGAGGACGTGCTGCGCAAGCACCGTGAAGACCGGTTGACCGCGAAGACGAACGCCGCAGGGCGGCAACAGCTTCGCGAGCAGGCCGACCTGCTCCACAAGGAGGTGCGGCGCAGAACCCTCCTCCTTCGCTGCGACGGAGCGCGTGCCGAAGCCAAGGAGACCGAGAACCGGCTTGCCGGCGAGCGCACGGAGCTGGCCGCTTGGGCGCTCGTCCCCAAGGTGCTGAAAGCTGCCGCCGCGCACGAGAAGTACCAGGTCGCCAGCGAGCTGCTGGATGCCGCTGAACAGGCCGCAGGTGCAGCCCGCCTACGTCGCGATAAGGCCGGGGCTCGGTTCGCAGGTGCCCTCCAGAGCGCCGGTCAGCGGTGCGCGACGCAGGCCGAGGCCCTCGACCACAAGAGCGCCAAGGGCAAGTCGGACGCGGCCGAGGCCGACCGCCGCGCTGGGCAGGACGAACGAGAGGCCACCTCGCATACCGTCCGTGCCGAGCTGCTGGCCAAACAGGTCAAGGACGTGGACTCCCGCGTGAAGGAGGCGCGGGATCACGGCATCCTTGAGGAAGGCGAATCCGTTCCCGGAGCCGAAGCCCGCCTGCGTAACAAGGCCGACGAAAGCAAGATCAAGGCGACGCGGGAACGCGACGCCCACAAGCAACTCGAGCTGGAAGCCCGCCGGCTCGACCAGGCCGCGCAACAGCTGATCGAACCCGAGGTGAAGGCCCGGCAGGCAGCCAAGGCCGCAGTACGGGCGGTCGAGGACACGGGAATCGCCGCCGGGGCACTCGCCGCCCAGACGCTGCTGCGCGAACTCGCCGAACTCGACGGCGACGATGATGTCCCCGGCGGCGACCCCGCGCTGTGGTTGGAAGACAACGCATCCGCGCTCTGTAACCTGGCCACCGCGGCGCAGGCATCGGCCGGGGACCGGCTGGACGCGTTGACCGCCGACAACCGGGCGGATCAGCGACTGATCGAGGCCCTCACCGTCGACGACGAAGCGCTCATGCCACCGCGTCAGGCCGTCGAGAACCTGCTCGGACTGCTGGCAGACCACGAGATCACCGCGACCTCGGGCTGGCGGGCACTGGAACAGCTGGTGAACCCTCGCCTGCACGCCGAGGCCATCCAAGCCCACCCCGCGCTGGTCGACGGCATCGTGGTGGCCGACCAGGAAGCCTTGGAAAAGGCACGGACGGCACTGACCGAGGCACAACTGCTGCCAGCGGCGGCAGTGCTCGTCACCACCGCCGAGTCGTTGCAGACAGCACCGAACGAACCCAGCATCGGGTTCGTCGTGGAGGCGACACTCGCTCTGCACGATCCGACAGCCGCCGCTGGCCTGCGGGAGCAGGCCGAAGCCCGCATCGAAAACCGCAGACACACCCTCCACGAACTCGCCGAACGTCGGACAGCGGCCTTCCAGCTGGAGAACCGGCTCGACACTTGGCTGCACGACCACCCGAAAGGTCACACCGACCGGCTGCGCTCCGCCGCGGAAACAGCGTCAACCGCAGCCGCCGAGGCCAAGCTCGCACTCGATGCCGCCCGCGACGCCTACGCCCAGGCCGTGGACACCCTCGACGAGCGTGCCATCGTTGCTGCAGATGCTGAGGAGGCCGCAGCCGACGCTACCCGTATCGCCGACTTCTTCGGGCGGCTCGCGGCCGATGTCGCGGAGGCCGACGAGAACCGTGCCGAGATCGGCACACTCGAAGCGGAAGCCGAAGGACATCACGCGGCAGCCCAGGAGTGCCGCGGCGAAGCCGAGCGACTGCGCAACCGAGCCACCGAATACGCGGTGCAAGCCGAGTCACTCCGCCGTGACGCCGCCTCATACGCCGACCGGCTCAAAAAAGTCATCTACGGGAATCAGCCACTCAGCCACGAACAGGGCGAATCCGACCTGGCTGCGTTGGACATTTCCTATCAGGAAGCGGCGGAGGGCTTCCACGCCGTGGAAGTCGGCGAGGACCTGCGTCGGCGCGTCGACCAGGCGCAGAAGGAAGCATCGGATCTTGACGCCGAACTACTCGACGAACCGGCCGACATCCTGGTCCGGGCCCAAGCGCTGGCCTCCTCTCCGCAGGCCGGCAGCACCGAAACCATCGAGGCCACAAAACGGCAACTCGGCCGCGCCGTGAAAACGCTGGAGGCCGAGCACAGCAGGCGTAGCGAGCGGAGCGGCCAACTGCAAGCGGAAGCAACCGCCGCCGGCCAGCGAAACGGGATGCCCTGGTCCAGCCTGGATGCCGACTGGACGCCATCGAACCCCGCCGAAGGCACCATGCTCACCGAACGGGCAGCCGCCGCGCTGAAGGACGCTGAGGCTCTGCTCAAGTCAGCCTCTGAGACGCAACAGACCGCCGAGCGCAAGCTCCACCAGGCCGAAGCTGCGGCTCGCGAGATGACAGTCGTCCACCGCGGCCTTGCTTCCGCCGTCCGCAAACTGGAGCTGCCGTCCGGTTCCGCACCGTTCGTGGGAACCGCCGACGAAGCGCAGCAGGCTGCCGATACGGCGACTGAGACATACGGCACGGCGTCCGACCAGCTGCACGAAGCAAACCAGGCCGTGGACGATGCCGTTCTCGAATTCCGCGAAATCGCCAACCACAACCGGTTCGGCAAGCTCAAGGCGCCGATCTACAAGCAGCTCACCGAGATCGACAAAACGTCGCTGATCCAGCGCGCCGACCAGTGGACGGTCCAGCTGATGGGGCGGACCGCGAGCCTGACCACCGACCTGGAGAACTCCGAACGTCACCGGAAACTGCTGATCGACCAGCTCAAGCACCACACCGGCGAGGCGCTGTCCCTGCTGGAGAAGGCCGAACGGCTTTCCCGCCTCCCCGAAGGCGCCGGAGTGTGGGCCGGACGCAGGATCCTGAAGATCGGATTCAATAAGCCAGAGCCGCAGGTCCTCGCCGTACGGATCGCCGAGACCCTGGACGAGAACGCCCGCGCTCAGCCGAACCTCCCCGGCCGTGACCTCCTTCTGCGCTGTGTCGGCGCCGCGGTACCACGTGACTTCAAGGTGGAGATCCTCAAGCCCGACTCCGCAGGCCGCGCCGACTACGCGTCAATCAGCGAGATGGGCAAGGTGTTCTCCGGCGGCCAGGAACTCACCGGCGCGATCATGCTGTACTGCACCCTCGCCGCACTACGCAGCAGTACACGAACCGGAGCGCGCAGCACCAGCCGCCTGGGCGGGATGCTCATCCTGGACAACCCGATCGGCAAGGCCAGCGCCGACTACCTGCTGAGCTTGCAGATGAACATGGCCGCCGCGCTCGGCGTCCAGCTGATCTACACCACCGGGAACATGGAGGACCGGGTGCTGGCCACGTTCCCCCTATGCATCCGGCTGCGCAACGACGCCGACCAGCGCACCGGGATACGGCACCTGCACGTCACCGATCGCCTCGCAAACGAGACGATGCCGGACGAGGACCATGCCACCCACCGAGTCTCCGCCGCACGGCTGCTGGTGAAACCACGCGACCCCGAAACCACGCCCCGCGTCGGCGAGGAGACACAGCAGGAGAGCTACAGCGAGATGGACGACGATTGATGAGCGACGACCCAGGCGCCGAGGAAGCCGAGTGGCAACCCTTGTCGGAATCGGCGGCCTGCCTGGCGGCAACCCTGAGCTCGATGACGCAACGCCGTGTCGAACAGGCCACGATCTTTGCAGCCTTCGACCAGGCATGCCCCGGGACGGCCGGCACCACACAAGGCCGTCCCGTCCTCTCCGCGTTACTCGATGAGCTCGCTGACCATCACCTGGTTGAGTTGCCGCGAAGCCGTGACGGGTGGGACGACGCACAGCCGCCGCTGCCCCGCTGGCTCCGTCTGCCGGTACCGCTCAAGCCAGAGTCCAAATCCGCGCGCGCGTCGACACCAGCCGTCTGGCGTCGCGAGCTTTCCTGGGCGAGCGCCGACAAGTTGACCACCACTCAGATCGATGTCCTCAAGACGATCAATCGATGGCTGCGCGACACCGACGGCGACGATGACCGGCGGACCATCGTCCCCATGCGCGAGCGCTCCCTGGAGATCTTCGGTGATGAGAAGCGCCTTGACGCGCTCGCCGCCACCACCTTGTTCGCGCCCGGCCGCCTCACCCTGGCCACACTCTTCGCCGAGCGGATCCCGCCGCCACTGGCCTACGAATGCGTTGGTGAGGGTGATACCCTCCTGGTGATCGAGAACAGCGACACCTTTGAAACCGTCAGCACACTGCTGGCGGGCGACTGCGGGCGAGTTGGCTGGGTTGCGTTCGGCGGCGGCCACGCCTTCGAGGCTTCAATCGCCCGAATCGCGAGGCTGGACGGCGTCACGGACATCGCCTACTACGGCGATCTTGATGATGACGGACTGACAATCCCGCAGCGGGCCAACGTGTCCAGCGCAGCACTGGGACTCCCGCCGGTCCGTCCCGCCGTCGGCCTCTACCGGCTCCTTCTCCGACACAACGCCCGAGGACCGGCCCCGAAGCGAGTTGAACCTCTCGTCGCCGAACGACGCGTTTCCTGGTTACCTAAAACCGCCCGTCGCCCGGTAGCTGACATCCTCGTCGCCGGGAATCGGCTGGCCCAGGAGGCTACTGGAACCGTGCTGCTACGGCGCGACCATTCCTGGCGCACGGATCTGTGATGAGCGAGTCCTTCTACGCATTCCTGGGCTGAAGCTCGCCCGCGCTCGTCGGGCTGTGGCTGCCGCCGCAGCCATCGCCGCTTTGAGCGGCACAGGAGTGGCCCTCGCCGCGCCCGCCCAGGCCAGCGGCGCCTCGACCAGCGGTGCATCCGTTTACTCGGACCAATGGAAGAACGGCTACCGCGGGTACGTCTCCGGGGGAGTGGTCCTCATCTGGTGGGCCGACGGAGCATGGTCCAACGGGACCAACCGCTGGTTCGCCCGTCTACTACGGCTCCGGCTCGGGATACATCAACGCCAACCTCGTGAGCGGTCAGTACGCCGTAAAAACGTGCTGACGCACGGCGCCTGACGGCCCGTCAGTAAGCGGCAGCGCGCGTCGGGGGTAGGCGGGCTGCCGCCGAACCTCATCGGGCCCACAAGGGGAGGTGCTCGCTCCTCTCGCCGGCGGCAACGGGCAGGCCCTCGGTGACCTGGTTGGCTTCCCAGCCGTGAGGGAATTTGGCCGGCACCGACAGATGCGCCGGGTGCATTGCACCGCCGTCCTGCACCTGGCCGTCCTGCGCACTATGACCGAGCACAAACTGAAGAAGGTGCTGGTCTACTTTCACCTGGTCTCCGACGCCCGCCGCTTTGCCCGCGAACTCCCGTACACCCTGCGCCTGCTCCGCAAGAGCGATCTCGGACTCGCGCCCGGGATCCTGCCACCGCAGCGGACATCGCATCCCAGCCGAAGGGCCGGCGGTGCGGCCACGGCCGCGGAGTCGCTCAGCGGCGGACGGTGAGGGCTGCCAGGCCCGCTGGTCCGCCGAAGGCGATCGCCGGGTCCGTGGTGTCCGGCATGCTGCCGTCGGGCAGGGCGCAAAGGGAAGTGAGGGGCGCGCCGGTGACCACCCGCATGAGCTCTTCCCCGGTCCACGGGTCCCAGAGGCGCACGGTGGTGTCGCTCAAACCCGCGGTGGCGAGGAGCGGCTGCGGCGAGGTGGGGGTGGGCGGCAGAAGGCCGATGGCGGAGACCGGGCCGTGATGCCCCGCGAGTACGGGGTACGCCTCCGTCTGAGGAGCGTCCGGGGACCAGAGTCGGACGCAGCCGTCGCTGCCGCCAGTGACCAGCAGGGAACTGCCGTCCTCCGCAGGGCAGACGGCGAGCGAACGGACGGGGCCCGTGCGGCCGGGCAGGCGCAGGTGCGACGGCGCTCCGACACGGCTGAACCGCACGGTACGGCCGCTGGAGAAGGCCAGGAGCGGGCCCGTCTCGGTCGGCAGAGCCGTGAGGGCGCGCACGGCTGCGTCGCCGCGGACAGTCTCCCAGCGTTGCTCGCCGCTGGCGAGGTCATGGAAGCAGATGCTTCCCTTGCTGGTGCCGATGACCAGAACGACGTCGTCGACACCGGGGAGGGAGAGCGTGGCGAGAGAGCGCACGCTCGCCGCATGCCAGCTCTGATCCACCGGAGGGGACCACCAGCCGCGCTGCTCGTCCCAGCGGCCGATCAGGCCGTTCTTCAGGCCGATTACGACGGACGCCGACCCGTTCGGCCAGACGTGGGTGGCCAGGGCGGTCAATGTGTCGCAGCCCCAATCGGCGGGCCACGTCAGCTGCCGGGGATGCAGCCGCGTACGCGGCGGCTGCCCCCTCACCGCCGACCGGATGCTGACGGCACCTGAACGGGCGGGTGTCAGCAGGCTGGGGCCGTCGTCCGATCCGGGGAGCACTGCTAGAAGGGAGCCGTCTCCCGACGCCTCCAGATCGAGTTCCAGCTCCGACGTGCGCCCGCCAGGGTTCCAGATCCTGACCGTCCGGTCCAACGATGCGGACACCACGAAGGGCATCCGCTGTCCCGTATCGACCGCGACTACGGCCTTGACCCTTCCCGTGTGGTCGGGCGGGGATGCGTACACCTCTTCCCCCGTGGCCGGATCCCAGAGGCTCACGGGCCCCCCGTCAACGCCGCCGAGTGCCAGCAGTATTCCGAAACCCGGATGGGGGTAGACCCCGAGGGAGGCCGCCGACCGCGGGATGCGCGCCGCCTTGTTCTCATCGCCGGTGAGCGCGTGGTAGGTGCGCACGCTGCGCGTCGTGCTCGAAGCCGCAGCGAGCCGGGGCTGGTCCTGCTGGTCGAAGTACAGGGCGAGCGCGACCACTCCCCTGCCTTGCCCGTGCACCACGGTGACGACATCGAGCGATTCGGCGTCGAAGACTTCCAACGTGTTGGTGTTGCCGCCCGCGGCGAGAAGTGTCCTTCCCGAGGGGAGCTGCAACGTCGCCAACGCTTTGACCGAGGGGCCCATCACGCCGTCTAGGGGCCTGATGGGCACGACCGGTGTCTCCAAGTCGAAGGGATCACAGGTGATCAGTCCCGCGCCGGTTCCGACGGCCAGTCGGACCCGTCCAGTCCTGGTCCTGAAGGCGGCGAGGGCAAACACGGCTCCCGTCACCGGGAGCCGGGTCGCATCGCCGCTCTGCGGGTCGTAGATCCAGACGCCGTGGGCGGTGCCCACCGCGAGCAAGGGGTTCTCCCCAGGGGCGGTCAGCACGGCCAGGGCGCGTATGTACGGGCCTGGCCGGAAGGGCAGGCCGAACTCTGTTCCCGTGCGCGGGTCCCACACGCGCACCTCACTACCCTGGTCGCCCGCCGCGACGAGCGGGGTGCCGTCCGGAAGGGTGAAGGACACCAGCGAGGCGAGTGGGGTCGATGTACGCGCCAAGAGGTTGTCGGGCACCCGCAGTTGGTTCCACCGCGGTGTGACGTCGGAGCGGTAGCCGGGTAGGGGCCGTGTCGCGACCATGTTCCCTGCGGCACCACGCCCGACAGCCGTGCCCAGGAGGGACAGGCGGAGACTGTCAGCCCGGGCCGCCGCTCCTGCATCGCCCAGAAACGCTTCGATACGGGCCCACGCGGCGAGGTGCGCGGCACTGGTGTGGAAGTCGGCGGGGAGCCCGAGGGCTGCCCGGACCGTGCCGCTCGTCTCCCATGGCAGGAACCGCCAGGGGACGTGCAGGTCGTCGACCAGTCCGGCGGCCGCGATGTGCGCGATGAAGTGGCGTCGTAGGTACGGGTGTGGGGGCTGGTCCGGGGCCGGGGGGAGTAGCTCTCCGAAAGCCCATACGAGTTGCGCGTGTGTGGCGGTGATCGAGATCTCGGGGAAACGCTCCGCCGGGTCCGTGTCCGGCAGACCGAGGAGGAACTGCGGTGAGTTTCGGAGGGTTTCGCTGATCCGTTCGTGGATCGGCCGGTACACGGTCCGCTCGTCCTCGACCGCGGTGGTTAGGTAGCCGTTGAGCCGGCTGGCCATCACCTGGCGGATGACCGCGTCCGGGTCGGCCACGGGGGTTGGGCACAGCGCCCGCACCGCGGCAGGCCAGATGTCGGCCCAGGGCAGTCCCGCCCCCTGACCGAACGCGGCGGTCCGCAACACGACCATCAGGTGTTCGGCCGGGGTGTCGTGCGAGTGGGCCACCTCACTGAGGTCCTCACGGAGGAGTGCCTCGGTCCCCTCGTGAAGGGTCCGGCGCCACGGAGAGTCGTCGGGGCTTGGCAGGACGGGCATCGAGCGAAGTCGCTCGGTGGCGATCCGGGCGTCCAGGAAGGACGGGGACACCTCTTCGGCGACCGCTGCGGCCAGGGAGCGGTGCTGGTACCGGAGCTGGGCCTGGGCGGTGTCCAGCCCCGGGAGCTCCGGCCGCCCTTCCTCGGTGTCGCCCTGGCCTTCGTACGGGGCCCGGAGCAGCGCGCGGACGTACGCGGCGATGTCGCCCCTGGTCGCCTCGACGTCGTCCGTGCGGATCAGGTTCCCGGAGTGAGTGGCCCGGATGAGGAGCCCTAGCAGGTCGGTGGAAGGGGCCGCGGGGGTCGAGGTGGAGGGGCGCCGCGCTTTGCCCTCGGCGGCCGTCGTGTACTCCCTGGGGCTGCGGACGCCCAGAAGCAGCCGGACCGCGGGACATCCGCCCGTGTCCATGTGCAGCTGAGTGAGGGGGCGGAGCAGATCGGTGATGACGCGCGTCGGGTTCCTGGCCTCGTCGATGCCGTCGACCACGAGGGTCAGGGGCCGCCCCCGCAGCAGGGCGAGCTCCCCTACGAGCTTGCACAGGGCCACCACTGGACCCTCGTCCAGGGGCTTCACCGGCCCTTTGGACGCCGTCCGGGTGCGTGCCGTACGCGCCGTGCTGTGGGAGCCGCCGAGCGCCTCGTACAGGGTCTGGGCGAGTTCGTCCGGATCGGAGTTGCGGGCGAGGACGGCCGCGTCCACCGACCCCACCGGGACGTCGAGTTCCTCGGGGATGTCGGCGATGAGCGGACCGTAGTCCGGGTCAGCGCGGAATCGGGCGTCGCTGAGGGTCACGATGCGGGCCAGCAAGGCGGACTTCCCCGAGCCGGCCTCGCCGGTGACGACGAGTACGTTCTCGGTGCCGACCAGGAACGCGAGTACCCGCTTGACCAGCCCGGTGCGCCCGGTGAAGTACCAGCCGGGGCCGCTGGCTCCCGGCTGACCGGCGGCGCGCGAGATCCAGTACGTGTCCAGCTCGGTCCGGGTCCACCCGACCTGGCGGAGGGAGGCACCGAGTACGGGTTCGACGGCCGCGTAGCCAGGATTCGGAAGGCAGGGGCTCGGCCGTTGGTGCGCCCTCTGGACCGTGGCGGATGGGGTCGGCCAGATCTCGTGGACGTCGGCCATGGTCTTCGCGTCAAATACCGCGCCGACGATGCCCTTCCAGTCCTGCCAGCTGAGATGGGACCCGGCGTAGCCGTTGGCCCGGTCCGCGCAGTGCTCGTGGGCGGCCCGGAGCAGGTTGGTGAACTGACCGAGCCGGGGCCTGCTCTCGTCGTTCCCGGCCGCGAGTACGACGAGCGAGCCGATCGAGCGGCGCCCCTCTCGGAGCGCCTTCAGGTTGGCCTTGAGCTCGGTTTCGAGCCGGCCGGAGAAGCAGGAGTCGACCATCACCAGGACGTGCGTGGCCTGGGAGTCCAGTACGGTCGCAATCAGTTCGGCGGTCGGGAAGGCGGTGCTGAGCGGCCGGTCCTCGTAGGAGTCGGGCAAGCGCAGGAAGTGCTGCGGGGAGTTGGCCGGGGCCAGCCCGTGGCCGGTGACGTAGACAACGAGGGCTTCGTCGTCGTCCACCCCGGCGAGTTCCTCGTCTAGGAGGAACTCGCGCAGGTCCCTCAGGCCACGGAGCTGCTTGGGCTGGGCGAGGGCGAAGCGGCGCCCGTCGTCGAGGCCGGGATCGGCCCACCAGCCCTCCACGACGGTCACCTGCGTCGAGACGCCCGTGCTGAACTCCTGCTGCTGTGCCGGGGTCCCGTCGTCGTACTCGGTGACGGCTATGACGAGGAGGCGACGGGCGCATGTGACGGGGACCGGATCGGGCGTCATGGCCGACCGCCCGCCACTGCGCGGGCCACCGGCTCGCTGCGGAGGTAGCGCACAGCGCTATGAGGGTCGCCCACGCCGTTGCGGACCGAGGCATCGACCAGCCCCGGCGCCACCCGGCACAGCCCTGCGCCGCCGGTGACCACGTCATCCGGGTCGTAGACGTTGATCCACCGGACGTGGTCGGGCAGGCGCAGGGGGTCGCCGTCCTCGATCTTCATGAGCCGCCGCACCGAGGGGATACCCAGCGGGGAACCACAGGTGATGAAGGTGTGGACGCCGGGCCCGGAGACATCTCCGGGTGGTCGCCCCGCGGCGTCGTCCTCGTGGCGGAACAGGTCGTAGGCGATGACGCTGCCGAGGGAATGGCCGATAACCACGGACGTGGTCGGGGTGATGTGGTCCCGGACGAGTGCGCGGACCTTGACGGCCAAGTCTGGCTCCGTCAGATAGGAGCGGACTTCCCGCATCCGCTGGACGAAGAACTGCCCGCCGCCGCCGGGGAAGCGGTGGTCATAGGCCATCAGCAGTCGGGTGATCCGGGTCGGCCAGAGCTTCGGCGGGCCCAGTACGGCCAGCGGCTGTTCCTCAGCATAGGCTAGGTCCTGCGGCCCGACGACGTCACCGAGGGCCTCCGCTACGAACTGTTCCTCCGCCGGCGTCATCGACGCGCTGTAGGGGTCGTCCTGCGGCCCCAACCGGTCCGTGCCCTTGGCGAGCAGGGAAGTCCAGTGCGGGGTGCGGAGCACGGGCAGGCGGTGGGGCCGGTCCGTGAACTCCTTGAGGCCGCGCCCGAGCGCCTTTCCCCAGTCCCGGGTCAACTGCTCCCTTGAGGTCCTGGACTGCCCGATCCCGTGCACCCCGACGATCTCCGCTGCCCGCATCCGTTCCCCAGTCTGCCCAGCCCGTTCCGTGTCGGCATCCGTCGGTCATTGCCGGTTACCGTCGACGATTGGCACATGGTCCGGGTTTCCGAGGCGTCGGCCGGATTATGATTGTGCTGTATCCAGACAGGACTTGTCGCTCGATCGGCCGGAGTCCCGAAAGTCCCTCGCCGAGAGCGTGGCCGAGTTGACAGGGTGCTCGACGGCGTTGAGCACCCTGTGCTGCGCCCGCGCCGCGGCCGACAAGTTGCGGGTGGTCGCTCCAGACCGGCGGCCATGCTGGCCAGCTTCCCGCAGACCGTGCTCGCGGCATCGGCGCCTGCCCCGTACTCCCGCGCATGCCCGATACCGCGACCGTCCGATGCCGTTTCGATCGGCACAGGCCGATGGGCGCCGCTGTTCGGGCTCCGCCTCGGCCGATCCCGATCTTCTCATGGCTCTGGACCGCGGCCGGGTCCTACTTTGCCGTCGACGGACCGGAGCCTCAAGGCACAGAGGCGCTGGGCACAGCCACAGTTGTGCGCAGGGGAGCGGCAATCTCCTGGGAGTCTGAGCGGACTGCGCCACGGGAGGGACTCCGGGCGATGTCTGCTTGTAGGGTGAGTGACGGATGATCAGCAATCAGTGACACGGTCCGGGTGTCCGGGCCGCTCCAAGGGGGTGATGGCGGTAGGCCCTTCGCCGACACCAGGCCAGACGGCGGTACGCGTTCTGTTCATTCTGGACCGACTGGGGGATCCCTGCGCCGACTGGCCGCAGGTGCCGGACACTGCCGTGCGGGCGGTTCAGTCCCAGCGCAAGCTGCAGAAGCTGGACTTCCTCGTACGCAACCCCGACTACCTCGCGGACCTGATCATCTCGAGGTGGGCGGACGGCAGCCTGCCGAAGGAGCGGCTGCTCGACGCCCGTGCCGTGTTCAAGGAACGCGAGCCGGAACTGCACACCTACCGGATGCTCCGCAATGACCACGGAGCCTACGAACCTCTCGACAACTCCCTGAGTGTGCTGCGCCACCTGGGGCTCATCCAGCTGCGGCGCGCGGGCCGTGTGTCCGACGGGAGCGTGCGCCGCAGGGACTACTTCCTCCTCAGGGCCGGAGCGGACCAGGCCCAGCGGCTCCGGGAGAGCGAAGGGGTTCTCGCCTGGTACGACCAGCAGACCGCCTATGTGGCGGCCGCGGTCGAGGGGATGACCGGCGCCCAGCTGAAGGCACAGCAGTACGGGCAGCCGGAGTACGCCGCCACTCACGTGCACGAGGTGATCGGCGGGATCACCGAGCGGGTGCGTGAACGCCTGGACGCGGCACTGGCCCGGGAGGGACTGCAATGAGCACAGACAGCGATGCCGTGGGCCCTGTCGAGGAGTGGCTGGAGGAGATCGCGAAAGTCTCCGGCCAGGAACTGGACGTGGTCAGGGCGGTTCTCGCCGAGCACGGCGTGCGCCCGCAGACAGCGCTGCCGAGGCCGCACGCTCTGCGCGTGGCCGAAGTGTCGTTCGAAGGCGTGCGCCCCGCGCCGGCCGGTGGCCACGACGGCGACGGGGAGGGTGACCGCTTCAGCTTCCACTGGAAGCCGGGGCCGGGCGTATGGTGTCTGGCCTCGTCAGGCAAGAACGAGGCCGGCAAGTCCAGCGTGCTGGAGATCATCCTGTGGTGCCTGCGCGGCCGCAGCGGGCTTCAGCGAGACGTGCAGAGCTGGCTTCGGCGGGTCCGCACCGAGTTCATCCTCGACGACGAGACCCTTGTCGTCGAGATGACCGTCAGCGGCAGCAAGCCCGCGGGGACCGTCGTCTCGAAGGACACCGGAGCGGTGCTGTTCTCGTTCGACAACGCCGCCACGTTCGAAGAGCAGATGGACGCGTTCATGCTGGAGCGTCTCGGCCTGGAGCCGCTGCGTACCCAGCAAAAGCGGCCCGAAGGAGTCGACGGACCGCCGCTGACCGGCGAGTTGTCCTGGCCAGCGTACGCCAGCGCCCTGCACATCAACCGCTCCGGCCTGGGCCACCTGCTGGGCAACGAGGCCCGCAACGCCCTGCCGACCCGGCTCCTGGAGCTCTTCCTGGGAGCGCCCTGGGCCGCCACGATGGTCTCGGCCGCGGTGGCGCAGAAGCTTGTCGCGGCGCAGCTGTCCGCTGCGAAGGCCCGAGCCCAGGCCGACGCGGCCGAACGGCAGAGCAAGATCGACGAACTCGAGGGCAGCCTCCACCGGGCCCAGCAGCGGCTGGACGCCCTGCCGGACCTCGGCCGGAGCGCCGCCGACCTGAACACCTCGTACCGGGCCCTCGCGGGGGCGACCGAAGCGGCCAGCGCCGCGCAGCGCGAGCTCGCCGCAGCTCGTACCCGGCACGACGAACTCGAACAGCAGCGCCAGTCCCTGGCCTCGCTGGCCCATGCCGCGCACGAAGCCGCCCTCGCCAAGGCCTTCTTCCACACGCTGAAACCGACCGTGTGCCCTCGCTGCGACGCGCAGGTCACCCAGGCCCAGTGGGCCCGGGAAGACGAAGGCCACTGCTCCTTGTGCACTTCCGAACTCCACCCGGCAGCAGTGCAGTACGACGGCACCGCGGCCGACGATGACGGTCTCGACGTCGACGACGGCCGGGAACTGCGTGAGACGCTCGCCCAGGTCCAGCAGGCCGTCGACGCGGCGGCCACGGCACTGGCCGACAAGCAGGCCAACGCCACCGAAGCCGCGGCCGTGCTCGGCCAGGCACAGGACGCGCTCGAGGACGCGCTCGCCCGCCCGGCGGGGGGCGACCGCCAGGCAGCCGAGCTCGAGGTCGCCCGGCTCACGGGAGCCCTCGACGAACGGCGGGGCCGTTTCGACGACCTCGGCGACCCGGCCGGCCTCGCTCCGCTCCAGCGCGACCAGGACATTCTCAAGGCCGCCGAGAAGGCCGCCCACGCCCGCCGCACGCAGGCCCTCAAGGACGTCCTCCAAGCCGTGCAGAACGACATCGTCACGATGGGCCGCCAGCTCGGACTGGAGATGCTCGAAGCCGTCGAACTCGGCACGAACGCCACCCTGAAGGTGTGGAAGGGCGGCCAGCACCAGCCCTACGGAAGCCTCACCGAAGGCGAGCAGCTCCGCCTGAAGATCGTCACCACCACTGCACTCCTGCGGCACGGCATCCGCACCGGTGTCGGCAGGCACCCGGGTCTGCTCATCATCGACTCGCCCGGAGCCGAAGAGGTCGACCGCGGAGACTTGGAACTGATGCTGGACGGCCTGGTCCAGCTCACCGGGACGGCCCCGCAGCTCCAGGTCGTGATCGCCACCGCCCGCGGCCAGGAAGTGGCCTCGGTCATCCCCACGGACCAGCTGCGCCTGGCCCCGGCCGGGGAACGCCTGTGGTGACCGCTCCAATCCAGCGGGTGTCCGGGCGTCGGCGAGGCCCCTTATGCTCCACAGGCCGCCGAGCGCAGTGAGGAGATGGTGACCGGTGTCCGCTGGCGCTCCCGATCCGCTGCAACCGCTGGTGGACGCCCTTCGCACGGGCGCCCCCGCGCCATCCCTTGACGACCTCGGCGGACTCGGCCGTCTCCTGCAGGACACCGCCACCCTGCTCGACCACGACGAGCTGCCCCTGTTCGTCGCCCTGCTGTGCACCGACCAGGCAGCGATCCAGGACGACGAGGCCCGTTCCTTCCTCCTCACCGCCGCTGAGGCCCCGCGGGACCCGCTCCGCCTGGAGGGCGTCGTCACCTCCCTCCTCGGATGCCCCGAAGCCGTCCGTGCACTCGGCGACGACCTGGCGGACATCTGGCTGGACGCCAGCCGCAGCCACAGCAACCTCCTGGGCGGTATCGCCCTGGAAGGCACCGCCCGCATCGTGCTGTCCGGAGCCGCCGCCGAGTACGGTCTCCTGGACCGGCTGCGCCGTCTGAACCGGCAGCAGGAACTTGCGAAGATCGATGACGACTACGCTCTGCGCACCGTCAGGGTCGCCGGCGCCGTCGCCGAACACTTCGACTCGCCCGACCCCGCCCGACTTCTGAGCAAACTGGTCGAACGCGACGATGTCGCCGAGGACGCCGCGTTCGAACTCGGCATGCTCGCCCTGCGCCAAGCACTGCACACGGACGACACCGACCGCGCCCGCCCCCTCCTCCTCGAAGCCCGCCAGCGCCTCAGCGACGCCCACCAGGACGAAGAACGCCCCGACGCGACCGCGTTCGGCGCGGCCATCGACGCGATCCTCGCCTACACCGCGGGCATCTCCCTGCCCGACGCAGCCAGAATCCAGCTCGACGAAGCCGTCCTGGAACTCCGCCTCAACCTCCTGGGCCTGCCACCAGGGTGGCGCACCCCACGCCTGGACACTCTCACCGCCTGGCAACACCTCCTCGACACCCTCACCCGCGCGCAGGACGCAGACCGCCCAGGCGCCTGGCTCCACGCCGCCGGCGTGATCAGCGACCTCGTGGACGTCTACACCGCCCACCGCACGCTCGATCTGTTTGCCCCTTCCCCGGCTCACCCGGCCACCGCTCAGCCGGGATCCGCGACCTCGGTGGCCACGCACGGCCTGCACGCCCTCCTCGCCCCCCGAGTCGAGGCCACCCTCCTCGCGCACGAAGGCGGACTGGACCTCCTGGACGAATGGCTCGAAGAGCTCGCCGAAGACCCCGGCGGCGACCAGGACCCGACCACACCCCTCGTCCGGGAACAGGCCGCCCGGCTCCGGCAGTCGCTGGAAACCGGGGGTGGGTCCCCCTCCCCAAAACCTGAACGCCCGGCCGTCTCGCTCGCCGGGCTCGGACTCTCCGCGGAAGACACCGAGCGCCTGCAGAACCTGCTGGCAAACACGCCTGAACTGGGCAACCGGATCACAGCGATGCTCGCCGCCCGGAAGGCTGCCCAGCCGGTCGACGAGGTGCCCATCGTCGCCTCGGTATTCCGCGACATCCACCGCAAGCTGAACCAACAGTGCCCCGACGGGTACGTCGGCCAGTTCGCAGCCGACGTGGACTGCATGCTCCTGCGCCTGCTCCGGTTCGTCGATCTGCGGCTGTCCGAGACGCAGAAGTACGGCGGGCAGGCACGGGCCTACCTCCGACAGCTCAGGAAGGACGAGGACAAACCGCGGGAAGCTGAACTCGGCCGCGACCTGAGAGACTTCCTCCGAGGTCAGGGCCTGCGCGTACGCATGGAGGAAACCAACGTCGGCGGCGGACGCGTCGACATCGCCTGGCAGCCGCACGCCGAACTCATCACCCTTGAGCTCAAGCGGGACTGGGCCGACCCCTCCTGGGACGCGTACGCCACCACCTACGGGCCCCAGGCGGTCTCGTACCAGGTAGCCGGGCCGCCCGTGAACTTCCTCGTGGTCCTGGACCTCACCTCGAAGCCACAGGGCCTCGCAGCCATCCCGGCGTGCATCGAGGTCCGTACCCTGCCGGGTCCGGCTGGCGATACTCGCCCACGCACCCTCATCATGGTTCGCGTCCAAGGCAACAAACGAGACCCCAGCGACGTGTAGAGGAGCTGGGACGGTCTGGCAGTGCCGACATCGTGCGCCAAGTGACGAGCTGAATGGAGAATCCGGGACGGTCTCGTCCTGCCGAGGGGGGCCTATCGTTCCACCGCCGCAAGCCGAGTTGATCGAGATGGACGGCGTCGGTCAGGGCTTCCTTGGGACGGATCCGGAGCAGCGCGCATATCGAACGGCGTACACGACCGTGGCTGGGCGTGAAGGGCGTGGATCAACAGGGTTTTGACGTTCAGGGGCGGCGTTCCTGGTGGGTGTCACCTGATGGTGACGGTGCGGCTCACTCCCTGGTCGCGCATGGCCTGGACGCGGTGCTGGCCGTTGGTGAAGGCCCAGGTGGCGCAGATGCCCAAGGCGGGCGCGAACAGCGTGCGCAGTGCGTCGATGTCGGCGTCGCTGAGTCCGGCGGCCTGGGCCTTGTCCAGCGCGTAGGGGGCGATGCCGTCTCCGGTGACACCGTCTCGGTGGGCGTCCTCGAGCAGGGCGACGGCTGCCTCGGACACTCTCGTCCAGTCCTGTTGGTGGTACCAGCAGCAGGTTGTCGGCCGGGCCGGGTGAGTGCGCCAGAACAGCATGCGCTGCCAGCTGCGTGGCCCGGGCATGCAGGAGGGCTGCTGGAAGGGGCGGGACTGGGGCAGGGTGGCGAGGGGTGTGATCTCGTAGACGGGGACCTCCTCGGGTTCAGCGGGCGGCGGCTGGAATCCATCGCCGCGGCCACCGTCGACCGGCTGTCCCAGGAGCTGTTCGACCTGCGCGTTGGTGAGCGCATGCCAGCGGGGCCTGGTCAGCTGGTGGTTGCCAGCGGCCTCGAAGGTCACGAGCTGCAAGGGAGCGGTCTCCTCGTCGAGATTGTCCAGCTGCCGCTGGATCCACAGAGGCGGCTCGGCTTCGTCGGGCAGGTGGCATCGCCAGACGGTGCTGGCGTACCTCTCCGCTCCGTTGACCAGGCTCGGCCCGTTCTCCCTGGCCTGGACTGCGAGTGCCACCGGCCGAACGCCGACAGCGGTGAACAGCTGCAGCCGGAAGGTGCCGGGCGCCGGATACTGTTCGCTGCCGCAGAACATGTGGTCATCCACCGTGCGCAGGCGCGGGGCGGCGTGCCCGGCGAGGAGGCGGGTGGTTGTGTCGTCGGTCGTGGGATGCGGCGTCATGTCGGAGGTCACACCCTGATGATGGACTGCCGGCTGCGCGCGTGTGACTGTTCACGGCACTGGGCGGTCAGCGGCGTGGGAGCCGATGTGGCTCCTCCTCCCTGAGCCGGGGCACCATCCTCCATGCATGGGTTCGGAGTGGATCCCGGGTCGCGCAAGTCGGTGCGGTAACGGGCCTCCTGTTGCCAGCTGTCCCAGCAGGCGGGTAGCACGGCCCCGGATTGGTGCGGGCAGGGTTTCGGTGGTGCTCCGGTGCCGGGACTGCGAGACACGGCGACATCGTTTCTGGACAGCCCGAACGGATTCTCGAGTCTCGGGCACACCCTCGTACTCAGCCGGAGAAGGCCCTGACCGAGTTGGCCTGCCACGCCGTTCGCTTATGTCATTTCCGGAGCACTTTTCGTCACAAAAGGACAATTGCGCGTAGATCGCGTACAGGCTCTGGACAGTCCGACATACTGCTCCCGGATCCAACTCCCTCTCTCAGCAACCTTTTTGAAGAAGTGAGAGAGGGGAGAGCTATGCGATTTGCGTTTTGGCGGCACGCCTGCCTGGTGCTGCGATCCACGGGGGTGAAGGCGCGTCGACGATGCGTCGCAGCCTTCGAGCCTGTACGGGTGCGGTTCAGGGCCGTTCGAGCCAGCGACCGCGCGCGGCACCGGATTGACCGGTTCTTCGTCGAGGTGGGTGGCTCCACCATCGCCGGAGTCCTGGTCTGGATGCTCACGCACGGTCGCTGATCCATCGAGGGCGGCCCCCTGCAATGCCGACACTGTGGCGCAGGGGGTTCGTCCGTTTGGCAGGTGCCGAGTCCACTGGGCGCGACCCCGCCCTAGTGCACTCAGGAGTGCACTAGACGCGGCTACATTACCGCTGCCCAAATACATTGCGCAGGTATTTGCGGATTAGCAATGTCGGACCAAGCTTTCCGGCTGGCGTATTGCGTGCCGTATTTTAGTGCACAATTGTTCACTGAACTGATGGTGCCCGGCGGTACTTCAGCGGCACCTGTATTGCCGGGCCAACTCACGGGCCGGGCAAAGACGTCAAGACGTCCCAGCCGCGGCAGACCACAGTGCTGCAAGGATCGGTACGCCCTGGGTGCACCCCTGAGTAGCCCCTCACCACTTCATCCCGATGGCGTTGAGGTCGCCGCGGCGCTGCTCTGTGAGCTTGGCGGCTCTGCGGCGGGCGTTGGAGAGCCATCCCCCGAGTTTGATCTCTGTCCCGTCGTCCAAGTGCTCGACGTGGTGTCTGGGTACGACGAGGTGGCCTTCGCGGGCGTGGTACTGCTGCGCCGCGGCGAGGTTGGTAGCCCATTTGGCGTCCTGGGTCCGCCGCTTCGGCTGTTCGTCTGCACCTGCGGCATCGAGTGCAAGGACGCTGCTCAGGAGCCATTGCTGGGCGGGCAGGAGTTTGTCCCATCCGTGCCGTTGCGCGGTGGCCCAGGCGCCGAGGTCTTCGCCCTGGACGTGGACCTCGCCCGCGGGCCGGACGAGGGTGCCGCCAGCCTCCAGGTGGGCGCGTGCGAGGCGGAAAGCTCTCTGCCAGGCAATGTCCCACCCGGTGGGGCACCAGCCCGCATCGAGGTCCTCCAGAGCCTTCAAGCGGCTTTCGGGGAGCTCCGCTGTGTGGGAGACGGTCTCGCCGGAGGCGCGTCGTTCTGCGTTCTTCATGGTCTTGCGCGCGGCTGCCCGCTGGTTCTTCGCCCAGATGCCGATGGGGTAGTCCATCCAGACGGCGTGGGTGGGCGGGAGCAGGTGCCCGTGTGCTGCCGTGTACGAGCGGGCGACGGCGAGCCCTTCGTCCCAGGCGACGTCGTGGTGTGACCACACCATTCCCAGCGCCTCCAACTGCTCGACGCGCTTCGGGTCGAGGTCGCTGGTGTTGTAGTAGCGGCGCTGGTCGGCCAGCCATGCGCCCAGCGGGAAGTCGGCGGCCGATCCGGCCCAGTGGTCGGGGGTCCGGTACTCGTAAGGCACGCGGAGCTGCTTGCTGGCGGTCTCTTGCAGCCATCGGGTGGCGGCCTGGATGCCGCGCCGCCAGTAGGTCTTCTCGGGGTCGATGACGCGCAGCCGCACGAACCTGGCGATCTCGGCGGGGTCGCGTTCCTCGCTGAACCTAAGCAGCTCTCTCGCGGCCTGCCTGGGAGAGCCCGCGTCTTCGTCGCCCGTCTCGGGCTGCTCCTGGTCCTCGCGCCCGTCGTTCTCGTCGTCGGAAGGCTCGTAGCGGCCGCTGCGGGGGCGGGGGTCGGCGAAGGCTTCGATGGTGTCGGTGTCGTGTGCCCGCAGGGCTCCGAGGACCTTCGTGAGGGTGTTGTAGGCGTCTGAGGTCAGCATTTCGTCGGGGTTCTCGCCTGGTGCGAGGAATACCGGTACGACGAGTGTGGCGAGTTTTCCCCGGTCGGGCTGGATACGCAGTGCCCGTCCGACCATTTGCACGATGTCGACCATGGAGCCGCGCGCATCGCAGAATGCCACGGCATCACAGTTAGCGGTGTCGACGCCTTCACCGAGGACTTTCACAGAGCTGAGGACCCGCAGTACAGCCGGGATATCAGAATTTTTGCCCGTGTCGTCGGTGATGAAGTCGGAGGCGAAAAATTCCAGTGTCTGGCGGCGCCGTGCGGGGCTGTGCTCGCCGTACAGCCAGTCGGCCCACACGCGCTCTGCGGGCGGAAACGTCCCAGGGTCCTCGGCCCGCAGGCGTGCCGCGACCTGGGGCACGCCCGCGGCCATGGCTTCGGCCTCTGCGACGCGGCTGTGGAAGGTCAGCACGCGCCGCAGGCGTTCGCGGGCGGCGGCAGTGAGCAGTCCGGTCTGCAGGGCTGCGAGCCGTGCCCCGCGTACGTAGTCGGAGCCGGCCGCGCCGACCGCCATCGCGGTGTGCAGTTCATGATCGTGAATGTCCAGACACACTACTTGGTACGGAGCGACGAGCCCGCGCTGGATGGCCTCGGACAGCTTGAGCTTGTAGGCGACCGGTCCGAACACGGGGGAGTCCTCGTCCATGCTGGCCACCAGCCGCGGCGCGTCGCCTTCGGCTTCCCACACGCGTGCGGTGGCGGTCATGTACAGCCGGCGTACCGCAGGCACCCTCGCCTGGTCGTGCACCGCAGCCCACGGCCGGCCGGCATCCCCACTGGTCCGGTGCGCCTCGTCGACGACCATCAGGTCCCACACCCCCAGACCGCCCTCGTGCGCCCGCTGCAGGATCCCGAGCCCGACAGCGGCATAGGTCGCAAAGACCGTCACCGTCTCCAGATCTCGTGTCCAGACGACGAGTTCGTTCGGGTCGGTGGTGCAGGGGATGCCCTCACTGTCCTGCGCCCGCAGCGAGCACACCCCGACCACGGCGCCGTGCCGACCGCCCTGGCGCCAGGCGGCGGCCATCTGCGTCAGCAGGTCCAGGGTCGGCACGAGGACCAGGACCCGGCGCGCGGACAGCCGCCGCGCGGACTCCACGGCGATCAGGGTCTTACCGGACCCGGTCGCGGCAATCACCTGCGTCCGAAGTCCTTCGGGAGGCATGTGCCCACCGGAAGGGGGCTGCAAATACCGCATGACACCATCCACGGCCTCCACTTGATGAGCCCTCAACTCGAACTTCGACACCCTGGAATCCCTCTCCTCAAACACAGAAGGCATCTGACGGAATTTCATCGACACTGCGCAGAAGGACCATTCAGTGAATTCTCCACCCGAGGACGCCGGACCCACGGAGGGGCTTCCCTGGTACGCTCTGAGCCCAGAGTCTAGCCGATTTGCCAGAATGACACACAAGGCCTATACCACAAAGCCCCAGCCAAGAGGATCCCCGGAGTACGTCGGGATCCGACAAGCCACCACGAGCAGACCCTCCCTCCAGCCAGCCCTCTGACGCACGCGGAGCGTGCGTCAGATCCTGTACCGGACTGCGGAGCAGGCCGGTACAGACTGATCCGGTGTCAGCCGGATCGCCGGACCACTCCGTGGTCCGGCAGCCGGGACGGAGTCCCGGCGCATCCGGCGCGGAGCGCCGGATGGAACCGCCGCGTAGCGGCGGCGCGTCGTCTTCGCGGAGCGAAGCGCGC
>NZ_JBIALD010000039.1:0-51916 GCF_042873115.1 Streptomyces sp. NPDC005017
TCGCACCGTCCAGGCATACACACTGGAGGTGCAGATCATCCAGGACGGCGTCCTTGACACCACCCCCAAAACCTAAAAGCAACGGTGTTGCACGTAGCGGGAGATGACCTGGTGATCTCGGTGAAGCTGCCGCTGCCGAGGGCCAAGGTTGCATCGGCATTGACGGCGCAGTAACGCCGTGCTGACGCCACCGGCGTACCTTCAAACCGGGCGAAGTGAACGGACCCGCCCCGGTCACTGTCTATAGTCCGCGAAAGGCTGACTGGCTCGCAAATGTAGCCGTGACTACAGCAGCCAAGGGCGGCATCTGACGCTGGTACTACGCGGGCAACCCGCCACGGACGCCAGGCCACCACAGACGAGCGCAGTGGACCATCGCCGATCGCGTCGGGGCCATGACCAGTGCGCCGGAAGAGAGGCGGCCTCCGTGCCTTACTGGGGGCTGGGTGATGTGTGATCAGTCGATGGAACAGATGTGAGGGAGTCGCCCGGAAGCAGGAGGTTTCCCGAGTGGGTGGGCGACCTTCAGGGAGGCGGATCGCCGGGAGGCCTGTCCGGTGCCGAGATGCTGTCCGCAGACGAGCGCCAAGTCTCAGATGCTTGGGCGTGTTTCTGTTAAGTCCCGGCAAGTGGAAGGGCGGGGCCATGTATAAGGCTGTTGATCGCGGAAGCGGGGCACGAACTGCGCTAACTATTGGCCTGTCTCTGCTTGCGCGACACGATGAGGATGATTTGCCAGTACTCGGCGAGTTGGATCCGCTGTATGAGGCTCCCGCGCATGCTGCGTCGATCGCTGAGGTGCTAGGCGGTTTTGGTTACCGCGCAGGCTGGCGGCCCGACGATGCCGTAGAACCCGGTGACGAGATCCGCAAGGCTGTGACGTGCGCTGACACGGAGGTGTTGGTGGTACATATTGTCGCGCACGGCAGACTGGCTAGGACCGGAGACCGCGATCTGCACGTGGTAGGCAGCGATGGAAAAGACCTCGATGATCCGATCTCCGCTTGGATCGGCTTGATCGAATCTCACCCCGAAAAGCCAAGGCCGCGAACTCTGTTTGTGCTCGATTTGTGTCATTCCGGCGCTGCAGCGACGCTGCCCTGGCACCAAGAGATGCCGGTGGTCCGCCGCCGAGCCTGGGTGATCGCTGCCTCCGGACGCGAAGAGAAGGCGTTCGACTACCGGCTGAGCCGGGCTACGACTGCAGTACTTCGACAGTATCTCGATGGTGATTTGCAGGTGGACTCAATCTATCCGTACATACCATTGTCAACCGTCGGTCATGAGATAGAACGTGCGGTGACCGAACTCAATGCGGCAGAGGGATATCCTCAGCAGATCGAAGGCAGCCGAGTCTCTTTCTTCGCTGCGCGCGAGGATGATCTGCCCTTCTTCCCCAACCCTTTTTACCGCCCTCTAAATAGTGCGCTGACAGGAGTTGATTCCGGAATCTCTTCACTGCTGGACGAGGCATTCGACCCGCGGCACTTCATGTTGCGCGGCGCTGGCGCGGAACCACTAGACCGCGGAGTGGGGCAGGGATACTTCCACGGCCGAGAACGGGAGATCGGCACACTGACCGCCTGGTTTAACGGCCAGGGACCCGGTTTTCGCATCGTCACTGGTAAGCCTGGGGTAGGCAAGTCCGCACTGCTTGGCGTCCTGGTCTGCGCAGCCCACCCGAAACTACGCGATGCTACGCAAAACTTGTGGCTCCGGCTGCCAGCCAAGCCAGCCTGCAACTACCGTCTGGCCGTTGTCCACGCCCGGCGCCGTGACCTGGAGCAGATCACAGGGTCCATCGTCCGACAATTGGGTGCCGCTGAGCAAGGCAGCCCTACAAGTAAATGGGACACACACAGGCTGATCGAATTCACACAAACCATCCCCGGCGCCCCGCACACACTGGTGATTGACGCCCTGGATGAAGCGGAACGCCCCGAAGATATCGCCCAAGCCCTGTTGCTGCCTCTCGCTCGCGCCACCGAAGCTTCACGCCTGCGGCTGCTGGTGGGCACTCGCCTCGAGCCACGCTTGGCTAGCCTGATTCGCTTGGCCGAGGACACAGGAGGGCTGATTAACCTTGACGCAGCCCAGCCATCGGACATCTTCGCTGCCCTGCAGCGGTACGTCGGTGACCTACTTGCGGTCGACACCCCCTACGCCGCTTGGGATATGGCTGATGCCGCAACTGCCCTTGCCGAGGGGATCGCGGCGCGCCTGACCGGCACCAACGACCCGACCTGGCGGAGCGGGTCAGGATCACTGGGGTGGGGCGAGTTCCTTGTCGCTGGCCTCTACCTGCGCCACGTGCTCACCATGCCCGCTCAGCGGGATCCGGCAGCCGCCCGCAATCTTGGCCTAGCCGTTCCCTTGGATCTGCACGAACTCCTTGAGCTTGATCTCGCCCGCCGCCCCGACCAGCCAAATCTGCGCCCTGTCCTAACTGCCCTAGCCCATGCTGAGGGACGTGGAATGCCAGAGCGTGTTCTTGCCCATGTCACCACAGCGTTCACTTCTCCCGGACCCTGCGATGGCCCGCTCCCGGTTGGCGACGTTAGATCCGCTCTGGGACAGGCCCGATTTTATCTGCGGCGCGACATCGACATCGATGGGACTACCCTCTTCAGGCTTTTCCACGAAGGGCTTGCCGAACGTCTCCGGGCTACACCGTATGACCGCACAGGGCAGGAGGAAACTCAATGAGCACCCACGTGCCCTATGCCCGGCTTGTCTACGACCGGCTACTCCAGTCCATTCCACCGTCGGAAGACAGCAAGCCCGCCTGGCAAGTGGCCGACCCTTACCTGCTGCGTCATGCCGCCCAACATGCCACACGCGCCAACAGGGCAGGTGAACTCGTCGGCGACCCCCAATTCCTCATGCACGGCGAGCCTGAGGCGATCAATGCCATCCTCCGAGAGGCGACCACAGATTGTGAACGGCTCGCCGCTGCTGTTTACCGGACATCCTACGCGGTTCACTGCACTCTTAACTCCGCTGATCGCCAGCAAATTCTCATGGTGGACGCTGCTCGATTCCGCGCCATGGAACTCGCTGCTGTCTTCGCCCGCAACGCCGACTGGACACCGCTCTGGGCAACTGGCTCACAAGTATCAGCAGCGAACACCGCTGTCTTTACCGGCCACGCTGATTCAGTACGAGCGGTGGCGACAGCCATGGTGGACGACCGGCCCGTTGCTGTCACCGGTAGTGGCGACGGCACCGCGCGCGTGTGGGACCTGGCCACCGGCCGCACCACCGCCGTCCTCGCTGGCCACACCAAGCCGGTGTATGCGGTGGCGACGACCGTGGTGGACGACCGGCCTGTCGCCGTTACCGGTAGTGGCGACGGCAGCGTGCGGAGGTGGGACCTGGCCACAGGCCACCAGATTGGCGCTCCGTTCACTGACTACACGGATTCGATACTCGCGGTGGCGACCGCCGTCGTAGACGAGCTGCCCATCGTCCTCGTCGGCGGCACTAACAGCAGAGTACGAGTGTGGGACCTGGTGACCGGCCATCAAATCGGCGATCCCCTTGCCGGCACCGGCTTTGCTGAATGGGTACTTGCGGTGGCGGTCACTGCGCTGGACGGCCGCCCCGTTGCCGTCACCGGCAGCACCAACAGCACGGTGCGGGTGTGGGATCTGGCCTCCAGGAGCCAGCTCGGCGACCCCCTCGTCGGTCACACCGACCCGGTACTCGCGGTGGCGACTGCCGTCGTAGACGACCTACCAGTTGCCGTCACCGGCGGTGATGACGGCACGGTGCGGGTGTGGGATCTGGCCTCCAGGAGCCAGCTCGGCGGCCCCCTCATCGGTCACACCGACCCGGTACTCGCGGTGGCGACTGCCGTCGTAGACGACCTACCAGTTGCCGTCACCACGAGTAACGACCGCACGGTGCGGGTGTGGGATCTGGCCTCCAGGAGCCAGCTCGGCGACCCCCTCACTGGCCACACCGACTGGGGGCGCACCGTCGCAACCACCGTAGTAGACGGCCGCCCAGTCGCTGTCACGGGCAGCGACGACCGCACGGTGCGGGTGTGGGATCTGGCCTCCAGGAGCCAGCTCGGCGACCCCCTGCCCAGTCACTCCAACTGGGTTCACGCGGTGGCGACAGCCCTGGTAGATGGCCAGCCCGTCGCTGTCACCGGTAGTGGCGACGGCACAGTGCGGATGTGGGACCTGGCCACCGGTCATACCATTGCCGTCCTTACGGGCCACACCGCTGCCGTCCGCACCGGTTATACCGATCCGGTGTACGCGGTGGCGACAACCGTATTGCAGGACCAGCCAGTCGCCGTCACGGGCAGTGGTGGCGGCACAGTGCTGGTGTGGGACCTGACTGCCAGACGTCAGCTCTGCGCCCTCACCGGCCACTCCGACTCAGTGCGTGCGGTGGCGACAGCCGTGGTGAAGGACCGGCTCGTCGCCGTCACCGGCGGTGATGACGACACGGTGCGCGTGTGGGACTTGGCTTCCAGGAGCCAGTTTGGCGACCTCCTCACCGGCCACTCCGACTGGGTTCACGCGGTGGCGACAGCCATGGTGGACGACCGGCCCGTCGCTGTCACCGGTAGTGGCGACGGCACCGCGCGCGTGTGGGACCTGGCCACCGGCCGCACCACCGCCGTCCTCGCTGGCCACTCCGACTCGGTGCGTGCGGTGGCGACCACCGTGATGGAGAACCGGTCCGTCGCCGTCACCGTTAGCGCTGACACCACGGTTCGGATGTGGGACGTGGCTGCTGGCCACCAGGTTGGTGGCCCCCTCACCGGCCACACCGGCTCGGTGCGTGCGGTAGCGACAACCTTGGTGCAGGGGCGGCCTCTCGCTGTCACCACCAGCAACGACCGCACCGTGCGAGTATGGGATCTGACCACTGCCTCCTGTCTGACCATCTTGCAGCTACCGGGCGTGTCGGGGTGCGTAGAGATTGCATCGGGCGACACCATCATGCTTGGCATGGGCCACGACGTCATGGTGCTTACGCTGGCACCGCTCTTCGGGAGACAGTCATGAGCAAGTCCCCGTCTCAGCGTCTCAGTATCGTTGCTGTCCACGGTGTGGGATACCACAATCGCCGCCTCCCAGCCGACCAGGTACGTGCGGCACAGCGCACCCACTGGGCACAGCATTTGGCCAAGGGGATGGGACTGCCCCCGAACCACATCGACCTGGATTTCGCCTACTACGCGGAGGCGCTGAGCACAGGCCCTACAGCCCAGGGGCCGGTGGACGTGGAGGAACTGTCAGACCCGTTGGCGAAGGAGCTACTGGCGGATTGGTTGGGGGAATTGGGAGCTCCGCAGCCTGTTGCGCTGGGAGCCCTGACGCTACCGCTGCGCTATGCGGCCTCCTGGGTGGCGGAGAAGTTCAGTTTGGACGGCCGGCTGACGCAGTTGTTCGTTCAGCTCTTCTTCCGTGAGGTGGCCGAGTACCTGCGGGCTGATGACAGCCCGGCGCGTGTGGCTGCCCGAGACGAGGTCGCGACTCGGATAGCCCAGCACCATCCGAGAGTCGTCACCGCCCACTCGCTGGGCACGGTTGTGGCTTACGAGGCGCTTCACGCGCACCCTGATCCAGGGGTGGAGCTTTTGCTTACCTTGGGCTCCCCTCTGGCCCTACCTCATGCTGTCTTCGACCGCCTTCTGCCCCGCCCCGTTGGCTCACGATCACTACGCGGTGCCCGCCCTGCTAGTGTCGGACGCTGGGTGAACATCGCTGACCCGGGAGATCCGGTAGCAATCCCACCCCGCCTCGCCCGCGCTTTCACCGGCATCGACTTGGATCTCACAACCTCCATCCATGAGGCGTTCGGCTTCCACCACGCCAAGAACTATTTGGTCTGTGCAGCCACTGCAGCCACCCTCGGACCCTACCTTGGCGCTTACCGGTAGTTCGTTACTGATTTCGCCTTATTACTGAGTTTTTCGTTAGTTCTGTGGCGTTTTGGGATGAATGGCCAGGCCGGTGTGGGCGAGGAAGGACCATGGGAGTTGCTCACCGGAGCAGACTCGGTGGATGCCGCGTTCGGCTGCGTCAGCGACACCGGCGAGGTGGTCGCCGGCGAGGTTGGCCAGCTCGCGGGTCTTGATGGCCGACCACAGCAGTTCGACCGGGTTGAGTTCGGGTGCGTAGGCCGGCAGCCGCTCGAGGTGGGCCTTGACCCCGGGGTCAAGGCCCCCCGTCCTCCACGGAACGGGCCGTCTGCCCGTCCACTCCGGCCGAGCGAGCGCCCCTGTTCCTTCGCACCCGAACCCACGCGACCAGCAGGAACGCGGGATCGGCGACGAGATTGAACAGGTCATCGAACCGGCGATCACGATCGTCGGTCGCCCAACAGTGCAGTTTGGTCTGCATCTCCAGTACCCGGCGCTCGGCCTTGAGCAGCGCGAACTCCAGCGCGTCGGTATTCACCGGCGGCCTCCCGGCATTGCAGCATCCTCCCTGCCGACTTGCTGGCCCCCTTCGCCATGCACGGAGCTTTCCTCCGCTCGGACTACTACAGGGCCTCCGCCCCACCTGCGGCCCTCAGCCGGCAACGGGCCTGCCCTCCTCGCCGGACCGGCTGTCCGGAGGAGAAGGGCGACCGCGGGCGGTTCCCACGTTCACCATGTGCCGATCGGCCAGGTCGGCGTCCCGCTACTACCCCGGCAGCATCACCACGCCTACGCCGCAGACCTTCGGCGTGGCCTCCCCATCAGCAGTTGGAGACCGGCTTCGGAGTTGATCGCCCCTGCCGAAGCGAGCGGTCACGCACTGCACCCCGGGCCCATATCCGCCAGATTGGAGCCCGGTGACAAGACTTACGGGGCTTTACACGGATTCCTCTTCGTACGCCTTCTGGCCTTGCTTGCCGAACCCGACGCGTCTGGCAGTTCCGCGCCGTCCCGGCGTTGTCAGGGCTGCTTTCCGTCCTCACCGGCGTTCCCCGGCCCGGACTGCCCTCAGCTTCTACCCGGCCGCTGCGACGGCCCGGCGGTGGAGGTCTCCCACCTCCACTCGGTCACATGGCGCCTCGTGGCGTACCCAGCTGTTCTTGCGGGCTACCGGGGCGAGCAGCCCGCGCACGTAATCCCGCATCCGGCGGCGGAGCTCGACTCGGCCGAAGCGGTGCCCGATGGTCAGGAAGAGGTCATCCAGTTCGAGGTCCCATTGCGCGGCGGCAGACTCGGTGATCACCCTCGGAGGCTGCCCCGCCGCTGTCACTACCTGCGGCGTTGTCGCACGATCGAGGGCGGTCTCCGTGAGACCGCCCCCGCACGATCGAAGTCCCGCTACACTCCCGCCACCCGGCGAAAGGCCAGGTCAGGTGGCGGAATCCTGCTGGAGTACTAGACCACAGGGGTGTTGAACGTCCACACGGCGCTGAAGTAGAGCCCCGCCGTCGCGTGGCAGGCCGAGCGGGCTGCCAGGGACCGGTTGGGTGTGGTGTCGCACACCCGGTGCAGCTCGGTCGAGAACTGGTTGTGACACGCGTACGCGGCTTCCCGGTGCCCCTTCAGGTCGGTGCGGCCGGCGTTGCGGTCGGCGTCGGCCTGGGAGCGGCAGGCGTCGTGGTTGCGGCAGGGCTGGGTGTAGTCGAACCCGAGGGGCTGGTCGGGCACGCCGGTCGTCCATGGGTCCTGGCCGCACGCGTCGGGGGCCCCGGACGCGACGGCGGTTGCGGCCTGGGCGGTGGGGGTGACGGTCAGGCTCACGCCGAATCCGGCGAGGCTGAGGGCCGTGAGCGTGGCGGCGAATCTACGGGAGAGCATCGTTGACCTCCTCAAATGCGCAGGGCGCATCCCGCCCTGCGCGGCGTGGCCATGACAATAAGATGGTCGTTGGTTGAAAGGCAATCAGTTGAAGGAACAAAGTCAACAGCACCGGACACATTCGATGATCCAGAAGCCTCTGTGCCACCCCTCCGCATCCATGCATCCATCATGAAGTCGCCGTCTGAACAGGTCTTTTGTGGATCCGATCAGAGCAAACTCCGGAATCGCTCGATAGACGGAATCGATTACGCTACGGTGGGAGAGCGTGCCAGGAGAGAGCGCTGGCCGTGCACCGAGGGCGGGAATCGCCGTACCGGCAGGCCGACACGCAAGCGGAACCGGTGGTGGGGATCCCCGCATCGATCCCCCTCGGACAGACATTTCGCCTCGCCTGGCCTTTTCGGGCAGAGGCGAAATGTCTGTCGTCATCCGCTCGTATCTGCCGTAGGCGCCAGGTCGGCACGGTGAGGGCTGCGGCGTGTGCGGGAGGCGGAGGGAACACGGCGCCTGAGGCTGTCCGTGCGGCGGCACCGCCCAGTGGTGCGGTGCAGCGCAGCAGGCCTCGCCGGCTGAGCTGAGGGCGGGGGCCGGGGAAGGGCGGAAGGTGCCTGCTGGGGAAGGCGGCTGTGGTGCAGACGTGTCCGGGCGTGGTGAAGGGATCTCGCCGCAGCCGCCCGGGGGCGAGCGGGTGCCCGGGCGCCGGAGGTGTGCTCCGACGGCCAAAGGGGTGTCTCCGTCCCCGTAGACCTCGGCGGGGCCGACGGTTATGGAACACACCCCAGACTGGGTCCTACCGTTCGCCGCCAGCCGGTGCAGTTCTGGCCGTCCAGCCTGCCCTCCGGGATGCTCCTGGCGACGCTGGTGCGGCTGGCCAGGCTCCGCTGGCGCATCGAGCACGACTACCGCGAGATGAAACAGGCCCTGGGACTTGCCCACTTCGAGGGTTCGCACCGGGGTGCTCGAGGCGCGATGTCAGGGGGTTTCTGTGGCGGAGTCAGCCGAGTCGCTTCCAGGTCTGGCAGCCGGAGGTCTGGAATGCCTCGTCGGCGGCGAGGATGGTGATCGTGGTCGGCCCCTTGCCGGAGGCGTTGGCGATGATCTCGCTGAGCTCACCGGTCGTGCCTTTGAGGCGGGCCCAGTAGCAGTCCGCGAGCCCGCCGGAGGGCCCGGCGCTGCGGTAGGTTCCGGGCCGGACCTCCTGGCCCACCAGGAAGGTGCCGTCGCCAGGGATCTCCTGAGCGTTCGCCTGCTCGGGTTCCGTCCCGTCAGGAGTGGAGCGGTCCGTGGACGGGACGCCGGCAGCGGACGCCTGGACCGTTTGGGCGGCGCTCGGCCGGGAGCCGCTCGCCTCGTCACCCGCGTCGCCTGCCGCGCCCACGACGCCGATAAGCACTCCCACGCCGACCCCGCCGAGGGCCGCCAAGGTGTGCGTCAGCGCGGGACGACGCCTGCTCGCGGCGCTCGGGGCAGGTTGTCCCCATTGCGGTCCGCGCGGCGGGCCCGTCGGAGGCCTGCGATCCGTCATGGACTCAGGGTGGGGCCGAGCCCGTCCGATCGCACCCCGGGTGGTCTCTCTGACGTCCGCGTGCACTCACGCGGCGCGTGTGTTCGACAATGCCGGGCTGGGCCGCGGGCACGGCCAGGCCAGTGTCGGAGTTGGCGGAGCCGGAGGCCCGAGGCGAGCCGCCGCACGCCCCTGGCCACGAGCCGTGACAGGGGCCGGGCCCCTTTCGAAGAGAGGGAGTGTAAATCTAACGGCCCTGTCTCACTTTCGGTGGTCACCCAAGGTGACTGTTATCCGAGGAGGATGCGGTGGCGGAGCAGAGCGAAGTCTGCTCGTCCGTGCATCTGGCGCGCGATGCGCTTGGTCTTGGTGTTGACACCCCCGGTGGGGCCGTTGCTGTACGGAAGCGTGAATGCGGCGTTGACGGCGTCGCATTCACGCTCCAACCCGCGCGTGAAGGCGTGCAGGTGAGGCAGGTCGGCGTCACAGACCTGGGTGACCCAGCGTGTGAGCGCGTCGGCGTTGTCGGCGTGAGGCGTGAGGAGCGGAGCGAAGTCCCTCACAGCTGTTGCCAGTTGGGTCATTTCGGCGCAGGCGGCGGTCAGTTGGGCCAGGAGCTCGTGTTGCTGGGTTTTGAGGTTGTCGGGCCCGGTCAGCAGCATCCGGGCGAGTCTGCACGGGGAGATGTGGCTGCGGTCGGCGTCTGCGCGGCCCTGGTTGATGTACTTGTGCAGGAGGTTGAGGCAGCCGATGAAGCCGAGAGCCTTGATCTCTTCGAAGAGGTGCTTGACGGGGACGCCGGGGTCTTCGGGCCTTCCCCCGTGATGGTGGGCACGCGGTCATTGATCACGCGGCGAGCGTGAGCTTAGCGGCGTGGTGTCGGCGTTCGTATTCGTTGGGGCTGAGGTGGCCGTTGGCGGAGTGCCGGCGGCGGGTGTTGTAGCGGGTCAGCCAGGCGAAAACCGTTCTTCTGCAGGTGGCGGCGTCGCTGTAGTCGTGGGCGCCCTGGAGGGTTTCGCGTTTCAGGGACGCGTGGAAGCTCTCGCAGGCTGCGTTGTCCGCGCTGGTGCCGACCGCGCCCATCGAGCGGGTGACCCCCAGCTGGGTGCAGAGGTCGGCGAAGGCCCGAGACCCGTATTGCGCTCCGTGATCGGAGTGGAAGAGCGAGCCGTCCAGACCGCCGCGGCTGCGGGCGGCCATGCGAAGGGCGTCGGCGACCAGGTCGGTGCGCATGTGATCGGCGATGGACCAGCCGACGACCTTGCGGCTGAAGCAGTCCAGGACGGTCGCGAGATAGAGAAACTCCCCGCCCGCCAGAGGGAGATAGGTGATATCCCCCATGTATTTCCGGCCTGGTTCCGGGGCGGTGAAGTCCCGCCGGAACAGGTCCGCGACCAGCGTGGCGGCCGGGTCGGGGACGGTGGTGCGGACGCGTCTGCGCAGACGGATGCCCGTAATCGAGAACGCCCGCATCACCCGGGCGACGCGTTTCTCGTTGACCGGTAGACCCTTCTCCTTCAGCTCGGCGGTCACCCTCGGTGAGCCATAGGCGCCGCCGGACTCTCCGTGAACCTCGCGGATCTTCTCGGCTAGGACCCGATCCCTGTGCTGCCGGGCTGCCCTGGCCTGCCGGCCGGAGAGCCACTTGTAGTAGCTGGACCTGTTGAGCTCCAAGACCTCACAGAGCCGCTTCACCTCGTAGGTGGCCCGGTGATCGTCGACGAACTGGAAGCGGCTGATCACCAGTTCGTCTCCCCGGCGAAATACTTGGCCGCCTTGCGGAGTATGTCCCGCTCGGTCGCCAGCTTGCGCTCACTCGCCTCGAGTTCGGCCACCCGGGCCTCGAGTTGCCGGATCCGTTCGTCCGGATCGGTCGACGATGTTGCCGCCCCGGCCCGGGCAGGCGCCTCAGCGGCCGTCGCAAGGGAAGCGGTGACGCCGCGGCGTTCGCGGTCTCGCAGTACCCACTCGCGCAAGGTGGCCCGGTTGATGCCCAGGTCGGCGGCGATGCTTTTGTAGGTCGCCCCGGGTGTGGACTCGTACAGGGCCACGGCATCGGCCTTGAACTCGTCCGAGTAGTCCTTCATCGCCATCGGCGGTCTTCTCGCTTCCTCCGGATCAAGCAGATCCAGTATCAGCGTGTCCACCACTCAGGGGGAGGCTCCTTCGGCCCGGCGATTACGCAGGTGCTGGCGGTAAGGATCGACCAGGCCGGCCTGGTATTTGGGGACGCGGAGCATGCGCTCGGGCCGGTCGGCTCGCGCGTAGCGTTTGACGGTGTTCAGAGCCAGTTGCAGGCGGCGGGCGCATTCGAGCAGGCCCACGCCCTTCTCGAGCAGGCCGTGGACTTGGTGCTGGCGTTCCAGGGTGGTCTGGGCGCGGGGCCCGTCGTAGATCGGCGCGTCCAGCACTGCGGCCCAGCAGGTGCTGTGTGCCTTCACCTCGCTGAGGGCGGCTTCGCACAGGTTGTGCCACAGGTGCCACCGGTCGGCGACCTGCACCGCTTCGGGCAGTGCGCGGCGGATGGCCTCGGCGTATGTGGTCGAGCCGTCGCGGCACACGACCTCGACGCCCGGATGCCCGCGCAGCCACGCTTCCAGCGTGCCGGCCGTGCGGTCGGGCAGTACGTCGATCCGCTCATGGGTCTCGGCGTCGATCACCAAGGTGGCATAGCGGTGCCGTCGGCGCAGGGCGAAGTCGTCGACACCGATCACGCGGGGCACTCGCCCGGCGGGCAACGGAATGCGCGCCAGGACGCGCAGGGCCGTGTGACGGGACAGGCCCGCCGCGAGTATGACCAGCAGACGTGATCCCGCCCGGCCCGCTAACTCCTTGACCACGGCCTTGACCTGCCTGGTCAGACGGGCCGTGCGTCTCTGGTAACGCTCCAGCACGCCGGGCACCTGCTCGCGGAAGGTGTGCCGACAACCGCGCGTGGGACACACCAGACGCCGCACCCGCACGCGAACCACCACCCGACGCTCGTCGACCGGAACGTCGGCCACCGTCCGCCAGTGATAGCCGTGCACTCGTCCCGACGCCACCCCGCACACCGGGCAGGCCGCGGTCTCTCGCCGCGTCCGGGCCCGCACCACGATCCGCTCGCCATTGTCAACCACATCGTCCATGACCAGTGGCGACAGACCTGAAAACACCATCTGCATAAGCTCGTTGACATTCATCACGCAAAGTCAACGAGTCCCGCAACGCTCCGTTACCACCGAAAGTGAGACAGGGCCGTTAAATTGACACACCCTCCGGCTAAAGTAGGTGAGCCCGTTGAGTGGCATAGCGAATCCGTGCAGAGAGGGATAGCGGGGAATGAGTGTGGTGGAGAGCTGGTCCCGTGTAATGAATCTCCTCCGGGCGCATGCTCCGGCCGATCACGCGGACCTGCCCGGCCCGGCCCCGGAGCGGATACTCGCGGCCGCCGAGGAACGTATGGGTGTCTCATTGCCTCAGGAACTGCGGGCGTGGCTGCTGCAGAACAACCTGGATCTTCCCGAGGACGATGTGGACGACGATGTCGCCTGCTGCGGTTACGCCGGGTTCCCGGACGAGGGGAGCTTCTTTCTGGGCATCCGGGCGATGGAGAAGCTCTACACGAACCACCCCTTGTCCGGTGGGGGCGAATGGCGCGAGGAGTGGATCCCGTTCCTGTCGGATCAGGACGGCTGGATGGGGCAGTTCATCGATGCGACGGACGGACGCATCGGCAGATGGTTTGTGGGTGAGCCCACGATCACCGGCGAGTACGCGTCATTGGCCCACTACTTCGACTCCGTGGCGGAGATGCTGACGAGGATCGGCGCGGGGGACTATCCGGTCTGTTCCGTTGTTGATGGGCGACTTGTCTGGTCGTGAGGCCGCGACGCCGTGAAACAGAAGTGCCCCCGTGTCAACGGCCATTTGTGTTCCCCGGTGGCGGCCAGTTGTTCCATGCACTGACAGCCGATTGAGCGTCCCCAGCGGCGGCCAGATACTTCCCCGCCGTTGTGAGGGCTGCGGTCACCTCAGAGGCATCACTCCCTTTCCGGTGGTGGCCTCGGTGAGCCGGAAGCTGTCACCTTGGGTGACCACGACGTGAGCGTGGTGGAGGAGCCGGTCGACGGTGGCGGTGGCGAGGGTCTTGGGCATGATCTCGTCGAATCCGGAGGGGTGGAGGTTGCTCGAGACGGCCAGGGCTCGTCGTTCATATGCGGCATCGACGAGGCGGTAGAAGCCTTCGGCGGCGTCCGGTGAGACGGGCAGCAGGCCGATGTCGTCGACGATGATCAGGTCGGTGCGGATCAGCCGGGTCATCGCCCGGGCGAGGGAGTCGTCGGCGCGGTGGCTGCGGACGAGGGTTCCGAGGTCTTCGATGGTGAACCAGGCGACGGTCAGGCCGGCCTCGACCGCGGTCTGGCCGAGGGCCTCGGTGAAGTGGCTCTTGCCGGTGCCGGAAGGACCGCAGATGCAGAGGTTCTCGCGGCGGGTGACCCACTCCAGGGTCTTGAGGGAGTCCTGGACCTGCCGGGATATCGAGGATGCCTGCTCGTCCCAGTCCCCGAACGTCTTCCCGGCGGGGAACCCGGCCCGTTTGCGACGAGTACGCAGGTTGGCCGCGTCCCGGCCAGCCGCCTCTTCGGCCAGCAGGACCCGGACGACCTCGGCCGGATCCCACCTCTGGGCCTTCGCGGTGGGGATCAGGTCGCTCAGTGCCCTGCGCAGGTGAGGGAGTTTGAGGCGTTTGGTCAGTTCGATGGCCTCGGCCAGCGGGTCGCCGTGGGCGCCGGTGATCGTGCGGATCGGGGTGGCCATCAGGATTCGTCCTTCTCATCGGTGATGCCGAAGCGGGACCAGGCGGAGGTGCCCGGCTGCAGGCTGTGTTCTTCGGTGGCCCGGGTGGGCTCGACGGTCTCGAGTCCGGACTGGTAGGTGAGGATGGAGATCAGGTCGTTCTCCGCGAACCTGCCGGCGATCGCCGCGGCCCCCAGGGCCCGGTCGACCTCGGCGACAGAGTGGAGCTTGGCGAGCTGGACGGCCTCGGCCATCTTCGGCTTGAGGCGGCGGGCTCCGGCTGCCGCTGCTTCGATGAGCCAGGACGCAGCCCCGGGGCCGAGTGCGAGGAAGGCGGCCTCCTCGGCGGTCTTCGCCCGCGGAGTGCGGTCGGCCTCCTTGTTCTCCCTGACCGGGTAGTGCTCGTCCTTGATCGAGGGGTTGCCCGGACTGGAGCGGTCATGGCGGGCGACTTCGGCCGGTCCGTCCTGGCCGACGGCGGTGACGATCAGCTCGTCGCCGTGGAAGCGGGCCCAGACGCGGGTGTCGACGAGGTCGTGCGGGACCGAGTAGCGGACGCCCTCGACGGAGATCGTGGCGTCCCAGTTCACCCGCCGAGTAGTGCCGAACGCGACGGTGAACGGCTGCTTGGGCAGCGGGTGCAGCCGCTGCTGTTCCTCGAGGAGGGCTTCGGCGGGCCGGCGGCGGCTCTCGCGGTGGACCCGGTTGTTGACCGTGTCGCAGAACTCGCGGCAGGCCGCTTCGAGCTGGCCCATCGTTTTGTAATGCGGCAGCAGGTTCGCGCTGGTGGGGACCAGGTCCGCTTTCGCGATGCGGACTGTCGCCTCGCTGCCGCCCTTCGTCTCGGGGTCTGCCGGCAGGCAGGTCCGGATCGTCATGCCGTAGTGCCGGCCGACCTCGACGATCTCCGGGTTGCGGACCGCAATGTTCGCGATGTGCTCGACCGTGACCGTCTTCTCGTTGTCGGTCAGTGCATAGGTCGGCACTCCGCCGATCCGTCGCAGGGTCGCGTCCAGGCAGGCCACGATCGTCGGCAGGGTCTTGTCGAAGACCGGGATCACGACCCGGAATCTCGACCAGGCCAGCCACGCGCACCACAAAGACGTACGTCTTCCGCCGATGCGCGGGCCCTCGCCCCAGTCCCACTGGAGCCAGAGCGCGGGTTCGGCGATCCAGGGCCGGTAGACGCGGTGGTGCCCCGACCGCATGCGCGTCTTCACCTCGGCGACCGCGCGGCGGGTGGTGCGTTCCCCGCCGGTGAAGCCCATCGCAGTGATCCGCCGGTGCACAATGTCCGCCCGTATCCGCCCCTTCGACGCGGCCACGAGCTCCTCGATCTTCTCCAGGAACTCGTCGATCGGGCGAGCCCGGTGCTGCCGCTCGACAGGACGCTCGCCCTGCTCGCGCAACTGGACATATCGCTTCACCGTGTGGTGGTCGCAGCCGGCCAGCTCGGCCGCCGCGCGGTAACTCCCCGTGAGGTCGTAAGCCTCCAGGATTTCCATGATCTCCCTGCTGTTCTTCACACCGGCCAGCTTCGCTGGCCGGTGTCCGTCCAGATCCGGGGAGGTATCTGGCCGTCACCGGGGAGACTCGTGGCCACAGAATGCTAGATAAACGGCCGCCTACGGGGAGTATCTACCGGCCACCGTCACCCCCGGAACCGAAGAACAGCCGGGGGCACTTCTCATGGTCCTGTTACGGAGTGGGTGCGGTGAACCCGTCGAGGTCGACCCCGAGCCCCCTGCCGCGCCACTCCCCGCGCAGACACGCACGACCGCGCAGCAGGCCGCCACTGTGGCAGATCTGACGAAGCTGGAGCGGCAGGCTCCGGGATTGCTGGCACCTGCGCAACAGGCCGGCCAGGCTCTCGCGGCCCGGGGGATCACGGTGCGGCGGGATGCCGTGTATCTCATCCTGGACCATGACTGGCACATGGAAGAGCTCTACGAGTCGTTCGCCGTGCAGGCCTTCGCCGAACGCGTCCTGGCGCTGTCGGCCAACCTCCACGACGACGGCACGGTACCCGTGATCTTCTCCAGCGGACAGGAGCCGTTCCTGGAGGAGATTCGGCTGGACAACTACCGCGGCCGGATCGGGCAGCTGCACACCCAGGTCGACTGGGGCTGCGGCAACGTCGCGGACGCGATGCGACGCGCCGTCAGCCACTACCAGGAGTCCGGGGCTGCAGACCCGGCTTTCATCGTGACCCAGGTCGGCGATGAGCCCTGGGACAAGGCAGAGGTGCGCTCCATGCTCCAGAACACCGCCTCACTGGGGATCTTCTGGCTCTTCGTGGGGTTCGGCCGTGGCAAGCTCGCCTTCTACAAGAACCTCAACGCCTCCGCTTCCGCCACGTTCACCAACGTGGCGTTCTACGACGCCAGCAAGAACCCCGGCTCGGTGCCCGGCGAGCGCTTCTACACCGGGCTCGTCGACGCCTTCGCTGCCTGGATCCGACCGTGAGGCTGCACAACGAGCCAGAACCCTTCACGTGTCGGCGGGAGACTTCGCGCGCCATAGTGAACTGATCGGTGAAGCCGATCGGTCCCGGCACGGCAGACCGTCGGAATCCCGGCCGTGCCCGGCGGCTGGGATCCGGGAAGGCAAGGCCGCCGCACCCCGGCCCACAGGCCCCCTGCCCACCGCAGGGGGAGCGAACACCACACAGTCACATCCACGCCGCATGCTGCCGTACGCACGTCGGGCAGGGCGAGGGGGAGAGGCTGGTGTCGGACCTGAATGCCGTTGCTTGAGGCGTAGGTGGATTTTCGGTGCCGGGCCCCTTGAAAGGGGCCCGGCTTGGGTGTGGTGGCTGCTGTGCCGCTTCACGCCGGTCTGTGCGGGGCTGGAGTTCAGGAGGGGTGTTCTCGCTCGGAGCGGCGCAGCCTTTCACGTTCCTGGACGGCCTGGGGGTTGAGTGCCTCGTAGTCGATGACGATGGTGTCTCTGTCCGGCCGGGCGCGGACCCCGCTTCCGTAGGCGTCGGTCGCCTTGATCAGGAGGGCGTCCTGGTGTGTGGCGGGCCAGCTCTGGATCAGGTAGGACTCCACGACTCCGTGTACCGATGTCCCGTCGGTGTTGCGGTCTCGGCCGGTGGCGTGCAGGCGTAGCCGGTAGGTGCCGGGGCCCTGGTGGGCGAGGGAGGGCAGGTCTGCCGGGTCGTCCATGAGGGGGGTCACCAGCATTTCCCCGGAGGGGGAGTGGCAGGAGATCTCGGCGATCTCTTCCCAGCCTGCCGCCGGGTCGGGTTGCTGTGGGTGCAGTTCGATGGTGACGTCGACATTGCCGCTGTGAATTCCCGTCAGCACCTCGATGTTGCCGGCGACGGCGGAGACCAGTCCGTTGTGGGTCGGACGGAGGTCATCGCTCACGGCCCCTTCCGGATCTGTGATCTGGAAGAGGTGGTACTCGGTGAAGACCAGGGCTGTACGCGTGCGGTTCGGCTCGTTCACGGTTTCGTCTTCCGGGTCGATGGCTGGGCCTACTTGATCCACACCAGGAACCGGTCGCCCTCCACGACGCGATTGTGGACGCAGAAGCCGTTGAGGGCCCGGCCCGCCTCGGTGTTCTGGGTGTCGTTGATCATACGGCGGCTGAACCGGCCGCCGCTGTGCTTGGCACCCTGTCATGTACTGGCGAAGGGGTACTCGTCGCAGGATTTGCCGGGCGGGCGCTGCAGGCTGGACGGGCATGCCGCATCCCGGTTCTCGTCCTTCTCCGTGCTCGTGCTCGTCGTGCTGCCCCCGCCGTGGCGGGCCGTTCGGCCCGCACCCAGTTACGCAGCGTTTCCCGGCTGATCCCCAGGTCCTTGCCGATGCCCTCGAAGGTGTGGCTCGGGTCCGACAGGTACAGCGCGACAGCGTCCGCCTTGAACTCGGGCGAGTAGACCTTCATCATCATAAAAGATGCCTCCTGCCCGGCCCCTACCAGGGTCCGGGATCAGAGGTGTCCACCACTCGGGGACAGGTCCCGTTGGCTCAAGAAGCTATGGACTGGAGGGAAGCCAGGGCTGGGGCAGGGTGACCCCCGCAGGAGCAGGAATCCCGACGGCAGCGATAAGCCCCTCGGGAGCTGGACCATACGCGCCGCCGAAGTTCACCAGGCCGCCGGAGAACTCCGCATAGTAGAAGGACACTGTGCCGCCGGAGAACCTCGCGCTGGCGAAGGACACCGAACCGCCGGAAAATCTCGCCTGGTCGAAGGACCCTGTGTCGCCGAAGGCCACGGTGCCGCCGGAAAATGTCGCGCTCTCGAAGGACACCGTGCTGCCGCAGAACCGCGCCCGGTCCATACCCACCGAGCTGCCGCAGAACCTTGAGCCAGCGAAAGACACCGTGCCGTCGGGGAACACCGCGCCATGGAAAGTCACCCTGCCGCCGGAAAACGTCGCGCCGCGGAAGGACACCCTGTCGCTGGAGAACCTCGCACCGTTGAAGGACACCTTGCCGCCGGAGAACCTTGCGTGGTCGAAGGACACCGCTCCGCTGGAGAATGTCGCGCTCTCGAAGGACACCCTGCCGCCGGCGAACCGCGCACGGTCGAAGACCACAGTGCCGCCGCAGAAGGACGCACCGTCGAAGACCACTGTGCCGTCGGCGAACGTCGCACGGTCGAAGACCACTGTGCCGCCGGAGAACGTCGCGTTGTAGAAGGACGCCGTGGCGCCGGAGAAGGTCGAATGCTCAAAGACCACTGTGCCGTCGGTGAACGTCGCGCGGTCGAAGGATGCCGTGCCGCCGGAAAACACTGCGTTCTCCAAGGACGCCGTGCCACCGCAGAAGGATGCACCGTCGAAGGCCAGCGTGCCGTCGGCGAACGTCGCACCGTCGAAGGACACCGTGCCGCCGGAGAACGTCGCGTCGCCGAAATGCACCATGCTGTCGGCGAACGTCGCACCGTCGAAGGAGACATCGCTGCCGGAGAACACCGTGCTGCCAAAGAACACCAAGCCGCCGGAGAACACCGCGCGGTCGAAGTACATCGCGCCGCCGGAAAGCATCGCACCACGGAAGGACAGCTGGCCGCCGGAAAACGTCGCGCCGTGAAAGGAGATCCTGCCGGAGAACACTGCACCGTCGAAGGACAACCTGCCGCTGGAGAACGCGGCACCAGTGAAGTCCATGTCCCCGTCGATGGTGACACCGGTGAGGTCAAAGTGGTAGCCCTGCCACGAGCCGTGGGTCCCTGTGGGGCGCCGGTAGTGGTCGCCGATGAGGCGGAGGACGGTGTGGCGGACCTTACGGAAGGCCAGGTAGCGGTGGTGTTCCTCCTGGTGGGTGGGGTCCTCGCCAGGGTCTGGCGTATAGGGGAGCTGGAGGTAGGCGCACAGGACGTCGATGCACGTCTGGCGCAGGCTGGCGTCGGGGGCGTCGTCGGCGAGGGCGTGGACGCCGCCGAGACGGACGGCGGGGGAGTCGTCGCCGAGCTGGGAGACGGCGGTGGTGAAGCGTTCGGTGTGCAGGCGGGTGGCGTCGCGGTGGGCGCCGGCCTCGTCCACGCGCTGGCGGCGGTAGGCGACGACCAGGGCGACGAGCGCACCGGCCCCGGCGACCACGCCGAAGGAAAGTTTCACCAGGTCGAAGAGTGTGCTGGCGTCGAGTTTCGCGGTGCTGTCGATCTCCCGTACGTCGAGCAGGACGACCAGGGTGTAGAAGACGCTGCCCGCTGCCAGGACTGCGGCGGTGAAGGTGACCGTGAGGGCACGGCCGACCTTCCACAGTCGTAACTCCCGCTCGTGCGGGACGGATCGCGGCGGCCGTCGGTTGGCTGTCATGCGGATGAAGACCAAGCGGGCAGACCTACGGTTGCGGTGCCGCTCCGGAGAATGTGAGCGGCCGTCGACACGGTGCTGGACGGTCAAGATCACTCCTGTTCGACGCCGCTATTTGGTCGCGGTACCCGTGTGGGGATACACCCGGTCGATCAGTCCTGCGTCGGCCGGCTCCGCTGGCGGGCCGTGAAGCTGCGGGCGCTGAACGTGCGCCGCTGGGACCGGATCGTCGCCGCATGGGCGGCCGGCGACAGCCAGGAGCTGGACGATGCCTGGGCCGGCAAGGTCGTGGGCCTCGGCTCCCGATGGGGCCGGTACGAGTACGTGACCCACGTCGGATTCGCCGCATGATGCCTGGCGGCAGCGGGGTGACCGGTGGTGAACCGGCGTCCGGAGCACCTGACCGCGCGGGAGGAGCAGATCCTCGCCTGCATCCGCCGCTGGATCACCGAGCGCGGTGAGGCTGTCGGTGCGGGAGCTCGGCCGTGAGATCGCTCTGAGGAGCCCGGCGTCGGCGGTCTACCACCTCACCCCCCTTGAGCAGCGTGGTGCCCTGGTGCGTGACGGCCGCGGCCGGAACACCTGCGTCTGGCCCGATGACGAGCGCAGACAGCCGACCGCTCCCGGGCTGTTGGTTCCCTCCTTCTTCTTTTCCAGCAGTTTGGCGGTGTTCACGTGGTCCGTGTCGATGAAGAGGTTGTCGGTGACGTCGAGGCCGAAGAGCGCGTAGGTGTGGCGCAGTGCTTGGTAGGCGTCGCGTTCAAGGGTCGGTCGCGGCTCGACTCGTCCCGAGGACCTGCTCACACATCCACTGCTGCACGGCCGTCAGGTTGTCCCACTTGAGCCGGACCGAGCGCACCCACCGTCCGAGATCCTCGCCCTGGTATACGACCTCACCCGGCTCCATCGGCAGCTCGCCGCCGATCTCCTCCAGGTGGAGCCGGACGAGGTGGAAGACGCGCTGCCACTCCACCGGCCAGGATGGGCCGATGTCCTCCAGTTGCTCGCGCCGTTCGTCGGACAGTGCCCCGGCCGGCGACTCCACCGGGAAGCCCTCGGCACGCCGCTGCTCGATCTCGCCGGCCTTCCGGGCGGCGGCCCGCGCGTTGGTTCACTTCGGACCGCCCGATGACGGCCCCGACTTCGCCGCGTCTCATGTGAGGACGCGCGGTGCGCTCATGGGAGCCACGCTGCCTCCGACTGCCCGAATAGCTCAGAAGGTGAGGCGAGCAGCACGGTGCGAAGCGCCGTGTCCATCCACCCGGGATCGATGGCCACGCCCATGGTGCGTTCCATGAGCGCGAAGGACTCGGCGCACAGAGTCTCCATGTGGAAGGCGACCCCTTCTGCCCAGGCGGGGACCTCCGGTTCCGGGGCCATCCAGGCCGCGTCCTCGAGCTCGAAGGGGTCGAACATGCCGTCTACGTGGCCATCAAGGGCGTGCATGACCTGATACCTGGCATTCACACTCTGGTAGACGCTGAAGAACTCGCCTCCGTCAGCGGACGCTCGCCGGGCAATCTCCGGGATGCTGCCGTGGAAGCCCCACTCGATGGCAATGACATGCCGATCGGCACTGACCACACGAAGCAGTTCGTAGTCTTTATAGAGGTGAGATGCCTGCTCGTCGGCGGTCTCGGCGAATGTCATCAGCCGCGACGCTCCAGGATCGCCACCGAACGCCCGGATCACCTCGTCCTCCGTTTTTCCTGAGATCACAGAGAAGGTGTACGCATCCGGCTCATCGGCATCGGCCCACGCGTACCGGGCGACGAGGTCTTCCCACCTCGCAGCGTCGCTGCGCCTCGGGCCCCGAGGCACGTTAGGAGTCATGGAGCTCTTTCCGACTTCATGCTGAGCTGGTCAGATACAGGGGCGAGGACGGCTTGGACATGTGCGGTGATGCGGACCGGACGGCGGCGTGCACGAGCGCCGAGTTGGTCACGGGTGGACGCCCGCCTGCGCAGCCAGGTACTCGACGCCGCGGTGGCCGGACTCCTTGGACACATGGACGTGGACCGCGTGCCGGCCGGACGGCAGCGCAGGGTCGCAGTGGTCGCCGCGGAAGGCGACCTGGACCGCGTCGTGGCGGGAACTGTGCAGGCCGTGCTCGGGTCTGTCCGGCCAGCGGCCCGGCCATACGAGGAAGACCGCGTTGCCGTTGTCGCCCAGTGCCGCGATGACCCGGTCCTCGGCCGTCCCCGGTGCCAACCGTGCCGACATCTCGAGCGGCAGGTGTGCCTCCAGTTCACGGTCGTCCATCACCGGCACGTCCGGTTCGCAGCCGCCGGCGCCGCAAGAGGGTCGGGCGCCAGGGTAAGGGCGGTGCACAAAGCGGGAGTTCGGCAGCGCCGCCGCCATTCGGCGGACCTCGTCGACGCTCTCCAGGTGCGTCAGCAGTTCCGCCTCCTCACCGCGGTGCTCCATCAGCGCGCACAACCGCATGGCCCGGCGGTACGCGTCGGCGGCGTCAGCGGTGACGTGGACACAGCGCGTGTAGCCGGCCAGGCAGTCTTCGCACATGACCGCATGGTGCCACCCGCTCGTGCGGACTGTCGCCCGGAATGATCGGGGGACTCCGAGGCCGAGGGGCGGCCGTCGGCATGGCTCCCACGATGCCTTGACGAGCAGGGCGCACCAGCGGTGCAGGCCGATGGTGTCGAGGCGGAGAAAGTCCGTCGCGAGCAGGCCGCCGACCTGGGACTTGAGGAACTGAGTCGACTCCAACCCGGCAACTGAATAGACCAGTTGGGCTGACAGGCAGGTGAAGCCCCTGCCAGACGGGTCCTGAACAAGAAATCCGTCTCTTCCAGAGGCTTCGTGTGTTTGTGTACCCGTCGGGCGTCGACGTGTCCGGCTCTGCCCTGCGCTTCCTGTCCGCCGAGCTCCGCCAACACCGCCGGGGGCTCGGTAGTCGGTGGAGGCGCCTGACTCCGGGCCGGCAGGCTCTGCTCGCACTCGCCCACCTCCGCAACGGCCACCCCTACGCCCGGCTCGCGGCCGGGTTCGGTGTCGGCACTACCACCGCCTGCCGAGACGTCGCCGAGGCTGTCGACCTCTTGGCCGCACTCGCCCCGACCCTCGAGGAGGCTGCCCGTACGGCATCGGCCAAGGCGCTTGTACTGCTGGACGGCACCCTGCTGCCCATCGACCGGGTCGCCGCGGACCGCCCTTTCTACTCCGGGAAGCGCAAAAAGCACGGGATGAATGTGCAGGTTCTGGCCGATCCGTCCGGTCGGCTGCAGGGACGGGAAGGCAGATTCCTGCGCCATGACCCCATCGTCGCGCCCTCTTGCTGCTCACGAACCCGGATTCCGCGACGCTCAGCCATGGACGGCCCGCGCGGCAGTCCTCCTCAGCCGATCTCGGCATGCCGCCCTTCGTCGGCATCGCCCACCGCACCACTACATCGACGGAGCAGCATCATCCCGGAAACCCATGGGCGCCACGAAGCTGAACTGCCTACGCTCCTACCCATGCGAACCGTCTTCGTGTTCCCCACAGGTGAGCGAGCTGAGACCGTGGCCTCGCTCGATCGGCATCTGCCCGAGCAGCGCGATCCGTGGACCCTGGACGGCAACCTCTACATCGACATCGACGATGAGCAGACCGGCTACCTCTTCTCCGACTGGGATCCCGAAGATGTGGCGATCCTCGAAGCGGCCATCGGACATCACCCCACGTGGGCGGTGCAGATCGACATCTCCGGGCGGATCGACGGCACCGCAGAGGTTCACCATCTGGTCGCGCTGCTGCTTGAGCACGGAGGCGTGGCGATCGACGACTACTCCGCCCACCCCTGGACTTTGCAGGAAATCGAGGCTGGAGCAGTGAACGACGGTCTGCGCTTCTTCGACTTTCGGGGCTTCCACGCACGCAACCGCGAACACGGGCGCTCCTGACTCGATCACCTCACCAGCGCAAGTTCACAAAAGCCTGCATCCGTTGCCCCGTACTGCGGCCCGACCCCGAGCAACTGCCCCGGCTGGAGGAGATCCACGCGAACCTGCTCGACCGGCTTCAGGAAGCCGAGGAACAAGGCTGGCTTGGCGAGGTCGCCGCGATCGAGGCCGGCCTGGCCGCCGCCGAGCAGAAGATCGCCGCCATGCGCGACCTGGCGACGCGGCACCCAACCGTCCACCTCGGCATGCCCGATTTCCGTGGCGTCGTCGTGCGCACCGGCTCCGAGCAGCGAAACGAGGATGCGCAGCAGCAGCCCTGAGCACTACAACGAGGGGATGACCGTCTTCCTCTGTTCCAAGTGCGGCACCGCGATCACGCCGGAGCTGGCCGCGCTTGCCGCCGTCCCTGACGTCTCCGACGACGAGCGCGACCGGGACAGGGAGACACGCCGGGCACCTTCCACCGTTCCGCGGGGCCGCTACGCGATCGATCCCGAGCCCTGGGGACCTCCCTACGTCGTGCAGGACGATCAGGAGGACCCGAAACCGGCTCAACCGCGCGGACCTGTGGTCTGCCGGGAAGAAGGCTTCGTCATCTCGGCGGGCAGCCGACACACAGTGCTGGTGCATCCCGACGACGCCGCCGGCCTTCAGCCACTGCCCAACTGGGAGAACAGCACGGGGTGCTGCGGCCCGGCAGGCGACGAGGGGCTCAACCGGGCCTGCCCTTGCGGTGCTCCGGTCGCGACCCTCGCGGCCGACTGCTTCGGCCCCTACGAACTGCACCTCGACCCCGTCCGGACCTACGCGTTCTCCCCATAGGACCGCGAAGCCTACAGCTATCCGCAACTGCCCGCACCGCGACAAACCCGTCACCATCGTGGCGCTTCTCGCTACCCCCGAGGACGCGCGGCCCACCATCCCCGCAGCGAGTCCCGACGTCATCCCCATGCGTCGCAGCTGAGCGACCGCACGTCACTGACCTTGTCGGCCTCAGGCGGCGGCAGGGTCAGTCGGCGTTCTCGAACCAGGCGCCGATGTTGTTCCACATGAAAGCGTCCTTCCAATCCGGGCGCCCCTTGGCCCAGCCGTTCAGGGCGGCGATCACCTTTTCCTGGGAGATCGTCCGGGTCTGGTAGTGCTCTGCCGCCGTCCCGTCACGGAACTCCAGCTGATAGGTGTTGTCATCCCTGAGCCACACCTGCACATACCAATCGCCGACCGCATCATCCTCGACTCGCTCGACGATCACGAAGGCGTTCCCCCGCCCGAGGTTCGCCACCATCCGGCTCAAGGCCGTGGGCCCCGGATTCCTCACCTGACGACCGTGCTCGTCTCTCGCTTGCAGCATGTCCAGATCATCCCCCACAGCTCTGACACCCGAAGAGCAACCACGTCACGCCCGCGCGCGCTCCCCACGTGCCCCAGTTGGTTCACTCCGTGAACCAACTGGGGCGAAAAGTACCTCTGAGGAAAATTCGGGATCGGCAGCAGGGAGTCATCGTCGCCGCCAAAGTCTCTGGCGCGGTTCTTGGATAGGGGCAATTCCTGCGGTCCGGGGGCGAGATGCTCTCTTCCAACTGCCCCAGGCCCCCCACGAGAACAAGGCACTGACGACCAGGCCACGGATGACGCTTGGGGCGTCGTGCCCATTTGCGGCGCTGAGCAAGCCGCCGATGGCGCCGACGATGAGGAACAGGGCGAGGAAGGACCAGATCACGATCTTCATGTCGGGGAACGGTATCCGGCCCACGCCGGCCCTTGGGGCGCAGGGGATCAACACCCCGCCCTGGGGCTAGCCCGCCGCACGGTGCATCTGGTCGTATCTCGCCATCCGACGTGCTGTTGGCGACGTGCTGGCCCACCGTTCAGGGCAGCACCTCGGACGGCCCAGGGATGGCCCAGGGTTCGGCCCCTCTCGGCGACGACCTTCTGATCCGTGGCTCGCGGGTTAGCAGGTAGACCCGCTTCAGAGATTGGCGTTGAAGGCCAGCGGCACTTGCGAGGCCCGCCGGTCCTGTCGTCGCCCTAAGACGTCGTCTCATTTGGGGTACTGGGTAGTCTGCATCGTGTGGTGATGGTTGAGCGCTTGGTGCCGGACGAGTTGTGGGAGCTGTTCGAGCGGGTGGTTCCACCCGCTCCATCGCGGCCGCAGGGTGGCGGTCGCCGCCGGTACGGGGATCGCGAGGTGCTGGCCGCGATCATCTTCGTGGCCACGACGGGCTGCACCTGGCGGCAGCTGCCGCCGGTCTTCGGCCCGTCGGGGCCGACCGCGCACCGGCGCTTCACCGAGTGGACTGCCGCCCGGGTCTGGGCGAAGCTGCACCGCCTCATCCTCGACGAACTCGGCTCGCGCGGAGAGCTGGACTGGTCTCGGTGCGCGATCGACTCGGTGAACATGCGGGCCTTGAAAGCAATGCCGCGTAGTTAAGCCGCAGGCGGGCTGGTCAAGGGCTTGCTCTGATCGCTGTAGACCCACGCCGAGGTGAGTGTGTAGGTGCCGCGGCCCACTTTGTGCAGGAGCCCGTCCTTGGCCCAGCGACTCAGTTGCGCGCACAGACTGCGGAAGTGGGTGTACTCGAGCGCTTGGGCGATTTCCCGGGCCCGCCAGGGCCGGTGGGGGTCGGTGCGTAGGAGCTGGAGGGTGCGGTTTTTGCAGTCGCTCCTGGTGGGAATTCCTGTCTGCTCCCGTGGAGCCCTCTGCTCAGCTGGTAGGGGTGCACCCGTGGCAGGGCGGGGGTGGACATCGATGGTCAGATGGGTGATGTTCTGGCTGGTCAGCGGCCATGTCTCGGTTGGCTTGGCGGGATAGCGCGACATGGGGCACTTCACTGTGCGGGCGCTGATGCGCAGGCGGCGTGCGGGAAGCGGAGCGGCCAGGACGGCGTCGGTGATGGCGCTGTGCTTGTCGGTGGGCTCAGCCGGGGGCAGGACACCGGCGGCTGTGATGACCTGGTCGCGGGCGGCCTGGAGGGCAGCGGTGAAGCTCGCCCGGTCGGGATCGGCGCCTGTAACGGATTCGACGGCGTCCACCATGGCGCTGCGCAATGCCTGGTAGAGCGTGAGGAGCGCCCAGATTTCCTGTTCGAGACCGGATGGGTCGCAGGAGCGCAGCACTCGGCCGGTAAGCAGGGTATGGCGCAGGGAGTAGAAGGCTGATTCCACTTCCCAGCGTTCGTGGTAGAGGCGCACGAGGGTGTCGGCCGGATCGGCACGGTGGTCGAGCAGGGTGGTGGCCAGCCGGTAGTGGTCGCCGGCCTGTCGGCCGTCGCTGGTGGTCACGGTGATGCGGGCTTCGATGATGCGGAGTTTGAGGCCGCCGAGGCGGGTGAGGAAAGATCCGTCGGGCAGGGTGGCCAGCACTGCGGGGCGTCGCCTGGGGTTGAGTCGGACCAGCAGCTGAGCACCGGTGTCGGCTGCCGAGTTGAGGAAGCCGTCTGCGTCGAAGCCGCGGTCGGCCAGCAGCAGCATTTTCGCGGACAGCAGCGGCAGCAGTCGCGATGCGTACGCGGTCTCGCCGGTGCTGGTCGGTCCGAAGACCGCGCCGAGTAGTCCACGGGTTCCCGTCTCGCACAGGGCCATCAGCCGCAATGCGGGATAGCCGGCCAGGCCCCAGTGATGTCGGATCTTGCCCAGGAGAGCGCGGATGCGTGGCTGGTCAGGGGCCTTGAGTGAACCGCAGCCGTCGAAGGCCACGGTCCGCCAGCGCCGGTAGCACACACCGGGCGTCGACGGCTGGGCCAGCGGCCCGGCCAGCACTTCGAAAAGCGTCTTCAGCGGCGCGGGGCCCAGGCGTCGGCGCAGGTCCCGCAGTGCCTTCTCCGAGGGGCGGTGCAGCTGCAGCCCGTGCAATCCCGCGACCAGCTTGTCCCACACGCGTGCGTATCCAAGGGAAGGGAACAGGGCCAGTGCCAGGAGGAAGTACACCCCGACACGTGAGGGCAGGCACCGCAGCCGCTTGTGGACGGTACGGGTCTGGACCAGGACATCGTCAACGAGTTCGAAAGGAACGTACTGGGTGAGCTCACCCAGGTGTCCGGGAGCAAAGACACCTTCGGCAACCGTGATGGTGCGGGTGAGTGTGGAAGTGGCAGACTGGCCGGGCAACGGGACCTCTCGTGGCAGGAAGATCTTGGTCGGTTTCCCTGCTCTACCAGAGGTCCCGTCCTCGTACCGGCCAAGCCCCAAACCCCGCCCCAACTTGACCGACCCGCCTGCGGCTTAACTACGCGGCATTGGCCTTGAAAGGGGGGACCTGACAGGCCCGAATCCTGTCGACCGGGGCAAAAAAGGCTCGAAGATCCATCTGATCACCGAGCGGACCGGTTTGCCCCTCTCGATCGGGATCTCCGGCGCGAACCTGCATGACAGCCAGGCGCTCGAGCCGCTGGTGCGCGGCATCCCACCGATCCGCTCCCGCCGCGGCCCGCGCAGACGACGGCCCGCCAAGCTGCACGCGGACAAGGGCTACGACTACGACCACCTGCGCCGATGGCTGCGCAAGCGAGGCATCCGGCACCGCATCGCCCGCAAGGGCATCGAGTCCTCCACCCGGTTGGGCCGGCACCGCTGGACGATCGAGCGCACCATGTCCTGGCTGGCCGGCTGCCGCCGCCTGCACCGCCGCTACGAACGCAAGCCCGAACACTTCCTGGCCTTCACCGGCATCGCCTGCAGCCTCATCTGCTACCGCAGACTCACCAAATGAGACGACGTCTTAGCCCCCGGCCAGCCCCGTGGCCCGGACAGCCCCGCCGTCGCTCACGCTTCTGAACGAGGAACGGCCCGCTGCCTTCGGGGGTGAAGGAAGACCGCGCAGCCTGTGACGCGCCATGCTGCGGGGCCCTCCCACTCGCCGATGAACTGCACGATGCCGTGCCGTCCCTGGCCGTCCACAGCCCAGATGACCTTGACCCAGCCGGTGCTTCGGGCAGGTGCGGGAGCGCCGTGATCGAAGTGCTCACTCGTCAACTTTCGTGTGCAGCTCCGCCCAGACTTCCTTGGCAAAGGGACGTCGGCCGGGGCCGAGCAGGTCGTAGCCCCACCGGTCGGCGATGGCATCGACGAGGAGCAGTCCGCGGCCCGACTCGTCCTGTTCACCGGCCTGGCCGAGTGCCGGCAGGCGCGAGGGGTCTCGGTCCAGGATCCCGACCCTGACCTGGTTCGCGACCCGCCTCACCACGACCAGGCGGACTGCGGGGCAGCAGGTGTGCCGGGACGCGTTCGCGATCAGCTCCGTGACGATCAGCGTGGCGGGCTCTGCGATGCTGTCGAGACGCCACATGGCAAGAACGTCACGGACGCGCTCACGGCCGATCCTGGCCGCGGACGGCACGTACGGGAAAACCTGGCTGTAGGCGGAGTATCCGAGGCTTGCCGCTGTACGGACTTCCGACGGGCTGCCGGTCGGACGGTGCACGTCGTTGTCCCTTCTCTTGGGACCCGGTGTCGGGCCGCGCGGGGGCAGGCGGCCCGACACCGGGCGTAGGAGCCCGCTCCTCACCGGGCGAGCGGTCCACTCGCGCTCGGTGGGGAGCAGGGGTTACAGGGGGGTGAGCAGTACGTCGCGCGCGGAGTTCAGGCGATGGTGCTGAGCATGGAGCCGAGGAGGGTTTCGTGGGGTGGGGGGCCGGGCTGGAACTGGTCGAGGAGCTGGCGCAGGGATGTGGGCGGGACGAGGCGGTCGCCGCGGCAGGGGCGCAGCCAGTACGGGCCGGGCGGCTCCGTCGCCGTCATCGCCGGCAGGGCGACACGATGGGGGAGGCCGAGGCACAGGGCGTGGCGGTGCGGCGCCCACTGCTCGCTGGTGCCCGGCGGGACGAGCCAGATGAGCCAGGAGCGATGCGGGTCCTCGATGACGGGCCCACACGCGTCGGGCCGGTCGTCCCCCGCGTGCTGGATACCGTCCATGACCGCCATGGCGGCGTATGCCTGCGGGCCGGCGGCCGTGACGACGATGTCGAAGAATCCCCCGCCGAGCGGAAGTTGCAGTACGTGCTGTTGCTGGAGGGCCATCAGGCTGCACACGCGGGCGGCGAGGTCGCTCATGTCGGGGGCGACGTGCTGCGGGTCGACGGTGCCGGTGCTGGTGGTGAAGCCGGCCGGGGCCGCATCCGGCAGTTGCCGGTCGGGGGCGGTGTCGCGGCGGGGCAGCTGCCCAGTGAGGATCACACCGACTCCGTTTCGCCGGCCGGGTGTAAGACCGCGGTGACGGTCTTGCCCGCCACTCGTCCGTCGTCGTCGACCTTGACGTCCCAGGTCAGGCGGCCGCCGTATTGCTGCACCCACCACAGGCCTCGGCCCTGGGGGCGGGGTGCGGAAGCGGCTGTGCCGAAGCCGGGGAAGGCGGGATCGGCGTCGTCGACCTCGATGCGGAGTTCTTCCGTCGCCTGGAGGACGGTCAGCCGCAGACCGATGAAGCCGTCGCCGAACGGCTTGCCGTGGCGGGCCGCGTTGTCCACAAGCTTGTCGCTGATCTGGCCGGCGGCGTCGATGTCCCCGGGCCAGCGGGCGACCGTGAGGCGGGGGCGAACGCGGAGCCGGGCGTTGGGCCCGGATGCCTCGTTCGCCAGCAGCCTGGTGTCCCAGCGGAAGCGGGGCATCTCCGGTTCCATCGTCGGCGATACCAGAGTGGACGTGGAGCTGACCGGCCGCGGCTGAGTGACGTGCATGGGTTCAGCGGCGGACGCCTCGGATAAGGACGCGGCGGCCGTTTGGGATGGGGCGGTGCCCTGCTGGGGTGGGGGCGCGTTCACGGGGACTCCCTGGATCTTTCTGTACTCAGTCGTGAGGGCCGGTGCGCGTTGCTGCGGCCGATGGACGACTCCCGGATGGTCACAGTGAGTGTCCGGGAGGTAACCAGAGAACACCCTCAGACTGTTGTCACGGAAGGAACTTTTGGGGAACTTAGGGTCCGTCAAGAAGTCAATCACTAGCGGCAACTGCACCCTCTGCTGTCATCCTGTAGTGCATGGCAACCCTCAACGGACGACCTGTTACCCCCGACGCTCTGCAGGCCCTCGCGCTCACCGATTACGGCCACTTCACCTCGATGCGAGTGGACGATGGGTTCGTGCGCGGCCTGAGTCTGCACATGGAGCGACTGGTGCGGGACTGCCGGACGGTGTTCGGCGCGGACCTGGACCCGGAGATGGTGCTGAGCTATGCCCGGGAGGCTACGGAGGAGATGACGGGTTCCTTCGTCGTTCGCATCACGATCTTCGACCCGGCCGTTGAGCTCGGCCGTCCCGACAGGGCGCAGAATCCGAGCGTCCTTGTGACCGCGCGGCCGGCCGCTCATCTGCCGATGCCCCCGCTGCGTGTGAAGTCGGTCCGCTACGAACGCGACGTTCCGGGCGTGAAGCACCTCGGACTCTTCGGTGCCCTGTATGCCCGGCGTGCGGCCCTGCTGGACGGCTACGACGATGCCCTGTTCACCGGACCCGACGACCGGGTGAGCGAGGGCGGCACCTGGAACGTGGGCTTCATCGGTGAGGACGGCATCGTGTGGCCGAAGGGGGATGTGCTGCCGGGGGTGACGATGACGCTTCTGCAGCAGATCAGACAGCACCACACCGCGCCGGTCACCCTTGCCGAGGCGCAGGGCATGCAGGCCGCGTTCGCCACCAACACGACCATCGGCGTCCGGGCCCTGTCCGGCATCGACGACGTCGAGATGGCCACCGGACACCCGCTGCTCACGGAGCTGCGGGACGCCTACCTCGCCATTTCGGGCGAGCGTCTGTAGGGCGGCGCGGTGACCGTCGTCGTCAGGTGGACAGGGCGGGAGGTCGCAGACTTCCGCAAGGCTCTGCGGATGAACGGCCGGGACTTCGCCGCCGAAGTCGGTGTCAGTCACCGCATGCTGGTCAAGTGGGAGACCGGCGGGGAGAACATCACACCCCGGGCCGGAAACCAGGCAGCCCTGGACACGATGCTCGCCACCGCCGGCCCCGCGGCACAAGAGCGGTTCGCGGCAGCCGTCACCGAGCGTGCAGCGGCTGACGCCGACGCCAGAGCGGAGCAGCTGCTACTGCGTGAAACCCGGTACACCAGACATCCCGTGGACGGAAAGATCATGGTCTCCGTCGAGGAGGGCATCTACCTCTCCGGGCCGCGCAGCACCCCGATATGGACTGAGGCGTACTTGATCGACGTTTACCCGACTACGAACGCGGACTACGCCCGGTTCGTACAGGCGACCGGACACCGGCCCCCGCAGCACTGGCCAGAAGAAGAATGCCCGGACAGCGTCATCGACCACCCCGTCGTCTGGGTGACCTGGCACGACGCGGCCGCCTACGCACAATGGGCCGGGAAGTCGCTGCCCACGAGCCAGCAGTGGGAGAAAGCGGCCCGCGGCTCCAAAGGCCGCACCTACCCCTGGGGAGACGCACCAACCGCCGCGAAATGCAACGTCCTCGACGCTGGCATAGAGCGCACCACACCGGTCTCCCGCTACCAATCGGGGGTGAGCCCCTACGGCGTCTTCGACATGTGCGGGAACACCTGGGAATGGTGCAGCAACGAAACAGACTTCGGCCGCCGCGAGCTCAAGGGCAGCGCGTTCACCTCACCCTTCACCCGGGCTGCGCCGTCCCTGATGAACGACGCCAACGCCACCATGTCCGACAACGACACCGGCTTTCGTTGCGTCAGCACGAAGCGCGATCCCTTGACAGGGCACGCAACGTGATAGGGGCCCGTTCTCATCGCCGCCAGGCGTCCCACCGGCAGCTACGGAACCAGGCATTCCACGCCTGCCCTCCGGCCGGAGGCCAGAATAGAATTGTCCGGGATGTGCCGCCTCGTCGCAGTGGACCACAGTTCTTCCCGGCTTCCGGCCGCAGTCGGACTGCCGACGGTGGCGCCTCGGCCGTGTCCACGACGTCGTCGTCCGCATGCAGAGCGGCCTCTCGCCCGTCCGTCAGCGCGGTGGCGCCGATCGTGCCGACCGGGTCCGGTACGCCTTCCCTGGTGTGGGACGAGCGCTACGGGCGGCGCACAGCCGTGAGCCGCTGCCACCCGCTCAGCCACGAGCCCGGCAACTCGCCGGGGTGAAGGCATCCGCCATCTCAGCGCGGATCAGCAGCCCGAGGGCGTGGTCCCGCTTGTGCCGCCCCGGCCGCTGCTCAGCGGGCGGGCGTCGGCTCCCGGCGGTTGAGGCGGTATACGCCCGCGAATCCTGCGAGGCTGGCCCACAGAACCCGCTCGTCCTCGACGACGGCGAAGGGCAGGGCCCAGAGCAGATAGAACGCGAAGAAGATCTTCAGGAGGAAGCGTTCACCGGCCAGCATGGCCCAGTCAGCGGGGTATCGCGCGGCCCAGATGAGGGCGAGCGGGCTGAGGGAGCACACGGACCATTCCCAGGTGGGCGTCGGGAGCAGTTCCTCGCCGAAGAAGTCCTTGGTGAACGGCCCGGCCAGTACCCGGAACACCGCCAGGATGAAGAGTACTTTGACTACGGCGAGTTCGTAGGCCAGCCGCATCGCGTGCCGTGCTCCCTGTGCCTGCCGCGGAGGGCACGTGCCTGCGCCCCGCGTGCGTCTCACGGATCCGTCGACGGACGGGTGTTGCCGTCGGCCATCTGTGCCCGCACCGCGTGGCCTGGTCCGTGGTGTTGGAGGTCTTCGAGAACGGCGGCGCCGGGGCGGGCTTCGCTGTTGGTGCCCTTTCGGTGCCCTAACCTGTCGTTGGCTGGGTGCTCAGGATCGATTCGACGGTCAGAGTGCCCTCCATGGCCTCGGCCAGCCACTGGGCCAGGTTGATTCCCTGTGGCCAGCAGTCGCCGTCGTGGGTGCACCACATCGGCCCGGCTGGATCGCGGAAGTCCACCATCGACCAGACGGTGTCTCCCCAGTCGTACAGCGGTACCACTCCGGCAGGGACACGGCCGGACGGGTCCGGGCCGTCCCGGTAGATCTCAGCCAGGTCGTTCCAGTCCCCCTGGGCGGCTCCGCCGGTGACTCCCAGGACGCCATCGTCCGGGCCGAAGCCGCCGTTGGCGACCTCCAGGTACAGGCGACGCAGGAGGGGCGGGAGTGAGAAGCCGATGGCTTCCTCCGCGTCCGTGACGGCTGCCAGTGTCGCCGGCGCGGGCATGCTGCCCGCTGCCGCATGCAGTCGTACCCCCTCGAACACCTCATTCATACCAGGACCCACTTCTCACCATTTCGCATCGCTCGGCAGGCTCCGTCTCAACGGTGCCATCCCTGTGCTGTCGGCTATACAGGCGCCGACCTGCCACCCGACACGGACCATCGAGGCGGCGCTGCCTCTGGCGAAGGCGGCACGCCTGTCTCGGGGAGCGGCGCAGAAGTCCGGCGGGTCGTCGTGGGTACCGTCGGGGTACGCGACGTCGGCCCGCCTGGCGCGTCGACTCGGACCGTATCCGGCGACTGGCCTCGTACGTGGTGTGCTCCGTGGCCGGGGGCTGGGTCAACTCCTAGCGTCCCGTGCTGCGCTGGGCGGCCTGTTCGAGGATGCGGCGTCGGGTCCAGCGCCTGCGTGCGCCCTTCTCGGTGAGCGCGTCGGGTGTTGTGAGCAGGGGGAGGTTGCCCTGGGCGAGGCTGGAGGAGAAGGAGTTGACGCTCTTGAACCCCAGCAGCGCCGCCGCCTGCGTCGCGCCCAGCAGCTCGTCCGGGTCGCCGTCGGCGGGCACGTCGGGCAGGGCGGGGGCGCCGCGGTGGGTGCCGGTGCGTTTGCCGCGGCCGGGGCGGGTGGCCATCCAGTCGGTGAGGGTCTGTACCCGCCACTGCAGCCGCCGGTAGGGCTTGTCGGGGGTTCCCATCTCCTGGACGTGGTCGGGTTCGGGGAAGTAGCCGGGGTGGTCGCGGACGTAGGTGGTGACCTGGTTGGGGTTCTTGTAGCCCAGGAACCGGGAGGCTTCGGCGGCGTTGAGGAGTTCCTCGGGGTCGCGGGCGGGTGGGGTGTGGTCGCGCAGGCGGGCCTGGCGGCGGTCGGCGAACCAGGCGGTGATCTCGGCGTGGTTCCACAGGCGGGCGCGGGCGCGTTGTCCGGCGGTTTCGGGGAAGGGGGTGCCGGCGGCGTTGGGTGTGCGGGTGGTGTAGAGGCTGCTGATGCGGGCGGGGGTGAGGCCGTGTTCGGCTGCGATCTCGGCGGCGTCGGCCAGGCGGGGCTCATCGCGCGAGGTCATGGCGGGGGTGTCCCTCCGGGTCGGGGGCAGTCCGGTTCCCCCGGCCGCACTTCACATAATGACAGGAGTCAGGGTGGGGGTCTAGCACCCGGACCCCGTCTTCCAGAGGATGGCGGGAAGCGGTTCATTCCTCCGGGATCAAGCGGGGCGGATGCTGCCGGATATCAGGCCGCAGGCGGTGTTGTGCAGCCGTCGCACGGTGCCCGCCCGGCCCGCGCGGCCAGGTCGGGCTTCTTGCGGGGCGGGTTCTTGAGGGCTGCGCGGCTTGTTCTGCGAGGGCGGTGAACTCGGGTCCGTCAGCGGTACAGGCGATTCCCGGGTCGCCTGGGTCGCAGACGTCGGCGTGGTGGATGAGGTCGGTGATGCGGCAGCCGGGGCGGAAGCTGTCGCTGCCTACCTGTTCGACTTCGGCGTACAGGGTGGCCAGGCGGGGGCGGTGGGCGATGGTCGGCAGCAGGTCGCGGCGGGAGGCGAAGGCACTCAGTGGGCACGAGCGGCTTTTCCGGACTACTGGGTTGCCGCGAGATCGCAGCTGAGGAGACCGGGTGAGGGCAGTTCGTGTAGAACATCGACATGGACGAGGGGGTCGCGGCGATCGTCGCTGGTGGGGCCGGCATGGTGGGTGCGCTGGGTGGTGCAGTCGCTGGAGGGGTGGCTGCTATTCGCGGCGCGAGGATCGGTGCAGAGAAGACGGCAGAGGCGACACGCGCGCAGGTAAGAGATCAAGCAGCTCTCGAGCACCAACGCTGGCTACAGCAACAGAGGGTTGAGACGTATAGCGCCTTTCTCGAAGCCTGGGATGCCGTACTGATTTCGATAACCGAGGTCGGTGGATGGCGTGACGAGCCAACCCCGGCAGAGGACCTCGGTCCCGTGTCGGACGCTTTGCGCAATCTCCGATCGCAGCTCACGCGGGTGACGATCATGGGTCCGAAGCGGGCTCAGCGACTGGCAGACGACCTTGTCCGAGCAGCCTCCCAGATGCGTCGCATACTGGAGTTGCCGGAGAGCGAGCGCCGCATTCTGGCAGACCGGGACAACCTGACCGGCCCAGATCGCGAACAAATGAGAAACCTCAGCCTGTTCCCCGCTAAGAGGATCCAATTTGTTCGTCTGGCTGGAGAGATTCTGTCTGAAGCACCCGTGATGCTGGGCAGTGACCAAGACGATTCCGAAGGCGCCGGCAGCTGACTTCCTCAAGCTTGTCCGTGGATGATCGGCATGCCCAGGGCGATCGGGGCGCGGTTGCGGTTCCGGGTGAGTCGGTCGAGTGACGGGATGGCTGCGTCCGGTGGCGGAGGGCAGGAACAGCCGCCGTACCCGGCACGGCGCCCACGGCCTGCCGAAGGAACGCCTGACGGCACGCTGGGTCCTGTGCCTGGGCGGGGTCGAACATGTCCAGCGGGGCGCGGCGGCCGGAGAGGCGCGGGTCCAGGGGGATCCGTGACTCGTCAAGGGCCTTCGCGGTGCCAGGAGGTGGACCGGTCGGGTCGGCCACCGGCCTGCCAGGTCACCGGGGCGCCGGTAGGATCAGGGCTCTCATGGGGAGTGCGATACGAACATCAGAGCGGCGGGGTGAGGGGCAGAGGTACGCGCTGACCTCGGATGAGGACGACTCCGACTTCTGGGGCTTTGCTCGCGGGGCCGAGGGGTTGTTCACGCCGCTGCCGGACGAAGAGGGAGCACGCCGGGTGCACCTCGCGGGCTGTCTCCCGCAAGGTGGCCTGCTGAGGAGCGTCGGCCACGTCGGCAGTCGTCGCGCTCTGGCGGGGAATGCCTGGATCGATGTCCTCGACGGTGACGGTGCCACCATGGGGTCCTACTTTGTCAGCGAGGTCACCGTCGTCGATGTGAGGCCCTCCGCCTGCGGGGCCGGCCTCGTCGATCTCACGATGACGTTGTGGTGCGAGCATGCCGTGGCCGGAGCGGAACGGGTATGGGACCTGATCCGCACGGGTCATCTGAACCGAACTGGGGTGTGGCACGAGTTCGCCCCGGATGACAGGCGGGCATGGCTGTCGGTGACGCTGTGGTCCCGGGAGTACCGACGCCAGGGAAAGGTCGACGCTCCTGCGGGTCAGGTGTTCACCTTGGACGGCAGACACATCGTTGACCGGGACAGCTTCTACTGCGCGGTCGGTGAAGCCGTCAATGGCCCCGGCGGATACTTCGGCTGGAACCTGGACGCCCTGAACGACTGCCTGAGAGGCGGTTGGGGTGCCACCACGCCGTTCACCTTGCACTGGGATTTCTCGGCCCAGGCCAGGGCACGGCTGCGAGAGCGTGTGCCCTGCGCAGAGGGCGAGGTTGCACTGTTCGACCTGCTCCTGGAGATCTTCGAGGATCAGGGCGTGAGCGTCGTCCTTCGGTGACAGCCTGATCAGCCCTGCGGACGACGGACGTGGGGCCCGAGGTAGACAGTGGTTCGTTGTCTGATCCTTTGGGCCTCGACGCGCTTGACCTGGAGGAAGGTCAGAGTCGTGTCGATGCCGTCGTCATCAGGATGCCGTTCCTGGTGAGGCGGATGCTGCTGACGTCAGGCCAGGTGCAGGGCGGCGCAGTCCTCGCACGGCGTCCGCACTGCCCGGCGCGCCAGGGCGACGTGTCTGTGCGGCGGTTTCTCGAGGGCTGCGCGGACCTGTTCCGTGAGAGCGGTGAACTCGGGTCCGTGGTCGGCGCAGACGCCGGGATTGCCGCTGACCCGCGCAGCCTTGCAGGCGTTCTCCGGTAGTCGGTCCGTTCCGGCGCTACCTTACGTCGACGTAGTCGCCGGGGGCGTTGGCGGGGCCGGTGGTGGTGTTGCCGGGGTAGCTGTAGCGCCAGTAGCCGTCGCGGGTGGCGGTGACGGTGGTTTTCAGGTAGCCGGTGGGACTGGCGGTGATGGTTCTGACGGTGGCGTACGTGCCGGTGGGGGTGCGGAACTGCAGACGCACGGGCTGATTGGCGTAGCGGTCGTAGCGGGCGTCGTTCCAGTTGACGCGGCTGAGGGCGCCGGTGACGGTGATCGGCTTGCCCTTGGTGACGGGTTCGGGGGCGGCGTTGGCCGTCACCTTCGAGGTGCGCAGCACGCTGACGGACGCTGCGGCTTTTCGGTGGTAGTCGCCGTCGAGTGCGGCGGTGTCGACGAAGAGGCGCCAGGTTCCGGCGTCGCCGTTGTGGAGCCAGTTCTCACCCATGACGAACTCGAAGGAGCACCGTGTCGTTGTTGCGTTGACCGTGGTGCACGGGTGCTTGACTGCGGCCGCCAGGGCGCCGGTGGGGGCGGTGAAGGGGCCCCGGTACAGCAGCGCGTCGATGTAGTCGATCCCTGAGGGATCGCTGGCGGTGACAGTCGCGGTGAAGGATGCTTCCGCGGGGGTTCCGATCACGAGAGGGCGGCCGCCGTTGACGGAGGCTGCCAGGATCTGCGTGTCGCCCTCGCGGGTTTCCGCTGTGGCTGTGGACGCGCTCAGGTTCAGGACCGTGAGTGAGGCGACGACAGTCGTGGCGGCACGCTTGCCCATGTGTGAGACCCCCAGGTGGAATGCCGGTCCCTGAGTTGTGTGATCAGGGAGGACCGAAGCAGCGGGGCGATGCTAGCCGCCTGGCGCTCGTACTTCCGAGGGGGAGGACACCGGACGAGGCGTTCCGCGGCCGTGTTGGTCCGGTTCGCTCGTTTGCACCGTCGCGTGCTTCCCATTGGCGCTGGCCGATGGGGTAGCTGGTAGGAGCGGGTGCCCGGTGGATGAAGGAGGTGAGGGGCGGGGACGTGTCGGCCCATACTCCGAGTGCGCCGAGGGCGCTCCCCCCAAAGCCGGCCTTTGTGTTTGCTGTGCGGAACATCGGTAATGGTTGTATGGAACATCGGCGATTCTTTTCACAGCTGATGTGGCGTCAGTTTTGTTCGTGCAAGTACCCACTTGAGCTGATTCCTTCCTCTTGATCGTTTCCTTACTCGATCTCTAACCTGCCTCAACTTGTAGGTTTTCGCGGGCAGTTGGGGTTTGGACTATGACAGTGGGGGAGTACCGGCGCCGCTTGCGGCGGCCGGTCTCAGGTGCGATCGGGGCCGCGCTGTCCGCGGCTGTGGTCGCCGGTTTGCTGGGCGGCAGCTCAGCCATGGCGGGTGCCGCCGAGGGGAACGGCGGTGCTGAGTCGAGCGTCGGCGCGTCCTCCGCACAGTCGGCGGATGATGGGGCCGAGAGCCGTTCGTTCTGGGAGGACGACGGGCTTCCGGAGGAATCGCCGGAGCTCAAGGCCTCCCGTAAGGCGGCCGAGACCGGCCGACGGGTCGTGGTGCAGGGGTTGACGACGGAGACGAACCAGGTCTTCGCGAATCCGGACGGTACGTTCACCGCGGAGTCCTCCTCGGTGGCGGAGCGCGTGCGCAACAACGGCGTGTGGACGCCGGTGGACACCAGCCTCGTCCGGCAGGCCGACGGCACCCTGGCCCCGAAGGCCGCGCAAGAGATGACCTTGTCCGGCGGCGGCGCCGACGAGCCGTTGGTGCGGCTCGAGCGGAACGGGCGGGCCTATGAGGTGTTCTCGCCGTGGCCGCTGCCGGAGCCGGTGCTGGACGGCTCGCACGCCGTGTACAGGCAGGTGCGTCCGGACGTGGACCTGGTGGTGCAGGTTCTGCCGGACGGCTTCACCCAGAACCTCGTCGTGCACACCCCCGAGGCCGCGGCCGCCCTGGGCAGCATCGACTACCCGGTGCGCACCGAAGGCCTGCAGACCCGCACCGTTGACGGTGTGACAGCGCTGGTCGACGAAGGCGGCCGGCCGTCCTTCATCAGCGGCTCCCCTCTGATGTGGGACTCACCCACCGACACGAACGCCGGACCCGCCACCATGATGGGCTCGGCCAGCCCAGCGGATGACGCCGACACATCCGCCGCGGTCGACCCGGTCGACGCAGTCACCCCGGACACCCAGTCACGCACCGCAGTGGCAGATGCGACCCTGGCCGCCGACCGGCTGACAGTGGTGCCGGACCAAGACTTCCTCACCGACCCCGACACCTCCTACCCGGTCGTGATCGACCCGCCGACCGTGTCCGCCAAGCTGACCGGCTGGACCACGCTGTGGTCGAACCTGTCCACGACCTCGTTCTGGGGCACCAGCCACGCCCTCGGCGTCGGCTACGACGCCTACGTGGACAACAAGAAGTCCCGCGCACTGTTCCAGTTCGACACCCGGGCGGTAGCCGGCAAGAAGATCCTCGGCGCCGACTTCTCGGCCTACGAGATCTGGTCCGCAAACTGCACCAAGCAGGACATTCAGCTGTGGCGCACGTCCACGATCAGCTCGGCCCGCACGTGGTCGAGCCAGCCGTCGTGGCAGGCGCTTGTGGACACCGTGTCTGCGGCCAAGGGCTTCTCCTCCTCCTGCCCGGACGGCTCGGTGGAGTTCGACGCCACCGCGGCCGTGGCCTACACGGCCAAGGCCAAGAGCACCACCACCACGCTGGGCCTGCGCGCGGACGAGAGCGACCCGCTCGCGTGGAAACAGTTCATGTCCCCCAAGGACGACCGCGTCACCGCCGAGCGCATGCCCAAGCTGTCGATCACGTACGTCAGCGTCCCGACCGCAGCACCGTCGTATGTCAAGATCTCGGATCCGAACATCGCCTGTTCGGCCTCGAGCTCCGCGCCCTACATCCGGGACACCACCCCTCGGTTCACCGCCACCCCGACGTCAGCGGACGGTTCGCAGGCGGTGCTGCGCCCGCAGTTCGAGCTCTACACAGGCAGCAGCACGACCCCCAGCCAGACGCACCTGCCCACCGCGTGGACCGCGAGCGGCACTGCCGGCACGTGGCAGCCGACCCTGACCAACCAGCAGACCTACCACTTCCGCGCCCGCACGCAGTACAAGGTCACCTACGACGGGACGACGCAGTACCTGTACGGCCCCTGGTCCGCTTCCTGCTACTTCAAGATCGACAGTATGGGCCCGCCCGAGCCCACGGTGACGTCGGTGAACAACGTCTATCCGGAGTGCGCGGAGACGACCTGCGGCGGCTCACCCGAGACCGGCAGCGTAGGCATGACCGGCGAGTTCAAGATTGCTGTCGCCGCCACGGATGTGCGCCGCTACGTCGTCGAGCTGAACGGCCTCATGATCGATGACACCACCTACAGTACAAACACCGCCAGCCACACAGTCTCCGTCACCCCGACCCAGCGGATGACGAACACGCTGCGAGTGTGGGCGTACGACGCTGCCGGCAACCGAGGCACGACCAAGGACTACCTGTTCAAGGTCGCCAAGCCGGCGCCGCCGGTCGGGGCCTGGTCGCTGGACGAGAACAGCGGCACCACCGCTGCCAACGCTCGGGGCGCAAGCCACCCGCTCGCCTTGAACACCGCATCCTGGGCGGCCAAGGGCCGTAACAAGGCCGCATGGCGGGGCACGGGAAGCAGCTACGCGGCCACTGCCAGCAGGGTCGTGGACACCACGGGCAGCTTCTCCATCTCCGCTTGGGCCAGGCTGTCGCGTACCGACCTGATGAGCACAGTCGCCAACCAGAACGGCGTCAACGTCGCCGGGTTTGCTCTGTACTATTCGCCCTCGGTGGGCAAGTGGGTGTTTAACCGCTACGACCAGGACGCCTCCTCCGGCGCGACCATCGTGCGGGCGACCTCCACCACCTCTCCGGTGGAGGGGGCGTGGACGCACCTGCTGGCCGTGTACGACCGGGAACTCGAGCACCTGCGCCTGTACATCAACGGACAACGCGAGGCCATTGTCCCCTACACCGTGCCGTGGGCGGCCAACGGCCCGTTCGAGATCGGACGCACGAAGGGAACGGCCGGCCCCGCCGCCTACTTCAACGGCGATCTGGACCAGATCGAGGCGTACAACCGGGTCGTCTTCCCCGACGAGCTGTCCGACCTGGTGAACATGGAGAACCCCACCACCGGACTGCCCCAGGCCGAACTGCTCGCCCACTGGAAGATGGACGAGCTCTCCGGCACCACAGCCACCGACGCCAGTGGCCGCGGCCACACGCTCACCTTGCAGCCCGGCGCAAAGTTCACCACGACCGATGACTCCGATCGCGGCAATGCCGTCGAGCTCGATGAAGCCGCAGGCGGTCATGTCACGGCCACCGTCCCGATGGACGAGTCCGGCAGCTTCACGGTCGCAGGATGGGTCGATCTCGAGGCCCAAGGCCGTCTGGATGACACCACCCGCACACACTCGCTCACGGTGATCGCCCACCCCGGTGTCGCGGGCAACTCCTTCCGCCTGTGGTACCAGCAGGAGGCGGGACAGGCGGCAGGCGTCTGGAACTTCGGCAGCTATCAGACGGACGCCATTGCCACGCGCTACAAGGTTGTGTCTTCCGACGAGGTGAACGCCCCGACCGGCTGGGTGCACGTCGTCGGGGTGTACGACTCGGCCAAGCAGACCGCCAAGCTCTACGTCAGTGGCGGGCGGGAGGGCCCGGAGGAGGGCGTCTTGATCGCCAGGACCTTCCAGCCCACGGGCCCGCTGATGATGGGTCGCTCCCGTACCAGCGACGGCACGTTGGGCAATTCCCTGCCCGGCCTGCTGGACGACATGCGCGTCTACACCGGCGTGCTGTCGGAGCAGGACATCACTCAGTTGGCGACGGTTGACGAGCCGCCGATCGACATCGGCTGACCGACACATCACACCCGCTGCACCCTCGTGGGGTGCAGCGGTGATCCCTCGCGGTGTGCCGGGCCGTTCCCGGCCCGGCACACCGTTTCGTTTGACGACTGAAGGAACCCCACTGTGAACAGGCGCAGATTCGCGCTGTCCTCGTGGTCATGGCAGCGGGCGGGCAGGCGCAGACTGACAGCGGTCAGCCTTCCCGTCACCGCAGCCGTGATCGCTACCCTGCTCGGTGCCGCCCCCGCCCAGGAGGCCGCCGGCCGCAGTCACACGAAGCTGCCCGAGCCGGAGTACGGCAGGGCTGCCGTCTTCAAGGCCAAGGCCGACAAGAGCACCGACCCGGCCGTCGCGGCCGCAGCCAGGACCCGCAAGCAGGCCGCCGCCAAACCCCTCTGGCCCACCCCCGGCTCCGCGACCGTGGAACTCTCCGCAGCCGCGGGCCGCATGGCCAAGGCGAGCGGCCTGCCGGTGAGTCTGGCCGCTCCGGCCCAGCCCCGGATTACCACCAAGGCCAAGGCCAGGCAGACCCCGGCAGGGCGTGCCCCCTCCCGGGCCAAGGTGACCGTCGCCGACCGCAGGCTGGCGAAGAAGCTGGGCATCGAGGGCCTGGTGCTGTCCGTGCAGCGCTCGGACGGCAGAACCGGCGCCTCCAGCATGTCGCTGAGCGTGGACTACAGCGGTTTCGCGAACGCCTACGGCGGCGCCTGGGCCTCGCGCCTGCGCGCCGTCGAACTGCCCGCCTGCGCGCTGACCACGCCCGGCAAGCCGCAGTGCCGCACCTCCAGGGTCCTGCCCACCAGCAACGACGCCGGGAACGGCACCCTCACCGCGCAGGTCACGACCCGCCAGGCCACCAGCGCGGCCGCGACGACCACGGTCGTGGCGCTGGCCGCGGGAGCCTCCTCCGACCAGGGCAGCTACACGGCCACCCCGCTGTCGGTGTCCTCCACCTGGGCGGGCGGCGGCTCCAACGGCGACTTCACCTGGTCCTACCCCATGGACGCGGTCCCCGCCCCGGCCGGGTCGAGCCCGTCCGTGTCGCTGGGCTATTCCGCGCAGAGCGTCGACGGCCGCACCTCCGCGACTTCCGGCCAGCCGTCGTGGGTGGGAGAGGGCTTCGATGTACCGAATTCGTACATCGAGCGTTCCTACGCCTCCTGCGACGACGACGGCCAGAACGACAAGGCGGATCTGTGCTGGAAGGAGCACAACGCTTCCGTCGTCCTGAACGGCAAGTCCAGCCCGCTGATCAAGGACGCGAACGGCTGGCACCTGAAGAACGACGACGGCGAGAAGGTCACCCTCGCCACCGGCGCGGTCAACGGCGACGACGGCGACATCGGCACCGGCGGCGACCAGGGCGAGCACTGGACCATCACCGCGACGGATGGCACGCAGTACGTGTTCGGCAAGAACCGCCTGCCCGGCTGGTCCGACCACGGCACCGCCGCCGACGACCCGGTCACCAACTCCGTCTGGGTCGTTCCCGTCTTCGGCGACGACACCGGCGAGCCCGGCTACTCCGCCGGCACCACCTTCGCCAACCGGGCCAAGCTCCAGGCCTGGCGCTGGAACCTCGACTACGTCGTCGACCCGCACGGCAACGTCACCAGCTACTGGTACTCCAAGGAAGGCAACTACTACGCCAAGAACGCCTCCACCGGCAACGGCACCTACTACCACCGCGGCGGCTGGCTCAGCCGCATCGACTACGGCCAGCGCTCCGACTCCGTCTACACCAAGCCCGCAGCCGCACGTGTGAAGTTCACCGTCGCCGAGCGCTGCATCCCGGTGTCCGGCGGAGAGTCCTGCACCAGCCTGACGTCCACGAACAAGGCCGCCTGGCCCGACGTGCCGTTCGACCAGATCTGCGCCGCCAGCACCGTGTGCACCGACCGCAACGCGCCGTCGTTCTTCACCCGCAAGCGGCTGACCGACGTCACCACGCAGGTGTACAAGGGCACCGGCACCGGCGTGGACACCGACTACCGCGACGTCAACGCCTGGCACATGGAGCACTCCTTCCCCGATCCGGGCGACGGCTCCGCACCAGGCCTGTGGCTGAAGAGCATCCAGCACACCGGCAAGTCCGGATCCACCCCGATCACCCTGCCGGCGGTGACCTTCTCCGGTGTCCAGATGCACAACCGCGTCGACAAGACCGGCGACGACGTCGTGCCGTACATCAAGTGGCGTGTGCGTGAGGTCAAGTCCGAGACGGGCTCGGTCCTTACGGTCAACTACTCCAACCCTGAGTGCATAGCGGACACCAATCTGCCCACCGCGCTCGACAAGAACACCAAGCGCTGCTTTCCCGTCAAGTGGATCCCGCCGACCAACCCCACCGGCGGTGAGGACCCGCAGCCGCGCACGGACTTCTTCCACAAGTACGTCGTCACCCAGGTCCTCGAATCCGACCCGACCGGCGGCGCACCCCTGAAGGAGACCAACTACACCTACACCGGCGGCGGCGCCTGGGCGTACGACGACCAGTCGCCCATCTCCCCGGCGAAGTACCGCACCTGGGGCATCTGGCGCGGCTACAACACCGTCACCACCACCATCGGTGAAGCCTCCGGCACCCGCTCGAAGAGCACCGCGCTGTACTACCGCGGCATGCACGGCGACAAACAGACCGACGGCACCACCCGCACCGAGACGATCACCGACTCGCAAGGCGTGGCCAAGACCGACTCCGAGCAGTTCGCCGGCCAGCTCCGTGAACAGATCACCTACAACGGCACCACCGGTGCCGAGGTTGCGGCCACCGTCGTCACCCCCTGGTCACACCAGACCTCCAGCGACAGCCACTCCTACGGCACCGTCCGCGGCCACATCGTGCGCACCGGCACCGAGGTCAAGCGCACACGGCAGAACGACGGCACCTACATCACGGCGAGCACCTCGAGCACCTACGACACGACCAGCGGCATGCCGCTGACCGTCGAGACCGATGCGGGCGGCACCAAGAACTGCACCCGCACCTGGTACGCCACCAACACGGCTGGATGGATGCTGACCTACCCCAAGCGCATTGAGGTGGTCTCCACCGGTTGTCAAGCAACTCCCAACCGCACCAACGACCCCGACACGACGGACCTTATCTCAGACGTACGCAGCGCGTACGATAACCAGGCATACGGCGCAACTCCAGTCAACGGTGATGTCACACGCTCTGAGCGTCTCACGGGTTACGCCGCGGATGGAGCCGGCCAGTACACGACGGTCAGTACTGCCTCGTTTGATGCCCTGGGACGGCCCACCGACAGCTGGAATGCCAAGGGCATCAGAACGAAGCACATCGACTACACCCCGGCCGATGGTGGTCCCCTTACTCAGACGGTTGAGACGAACGCCAAGGGCCACGCCGTCACCACCAATCACGCCCCAGACTGGAGTGTTAACACAGCCAGCACGGACCCCAACGGCAACCGCACCGAACTCGCTTACGACGCACTTGGCCGCCTTACCGATGTGTGGCTGGCGGACCGTGACCGCTCGGCCGGGCAGACGCCCAGCCGTAAGTTCGAGTACAAGGTGCAGTCCGGCGCAGCCTCCTGGGTGGCCACCAAATCCCTCAACAACGACGGCACCACTTACCAGACCGAATATGCAATCTATGACGCACTAATGCGACCCCGGCAGGTGCAAAGGCCAGCTGCCACCGGCACCGGCCGTGTCATTTCCGAGACGAAGTACAACACCCGCGGTCTGGCCGTAGAGACCGCTGCGGATTTCATTGACACCAAGGCACCTAGCGGTGCCCTGGAAGTGCTGACCACGGCCTCACCTGGCGGGACCGTGACCACGTACGACGGCGCAGGCAGAGCCACGGTGCAGGTGAACCTGGTCAATGGTCAGGAGCATTCACGAACCACGACCGCCTATGACGCCAATGCCACTACGGTGGAGCCGCCCACCGGCGCTTCCGCAGTGCGTGAGCAGTTCGATGGTCGAGGGCGCCTGGTTGAGAAGCGTGAGTACGACGGAAACCGTGTCACTGCAGCCTACATGGCGTTCCGCTACACCTACGATCATGCAGACCGCCTCAAGACCGTCACGGACGACGACGGCAACACTTGGTCCTACGGATACGACTTCCTCGGCCGACAGTCCACCGCGAATGACCCCGATGCTGGACAGTCCATTAGCAAGTACAACGAACTTGACCAGGTCGTGGCGGCAACCGACGCGCGCAACAGAACGCGGGGCTACACCTACGACGAACTCGGTCGACGGACGGCCCTGGTTGACGGGGAGGTGCCAGTTGTAGGCGGAACGCCCACCCCGGACGACGCGAAGATTCTGGCCCGATGGTCCTACGACACCATCGCCAAGGGACACCTCACCTCCTCAATTCGATACGTCGGCGGCAAGAGCGGCGATGTGTATGCCAAGACCAATGCCGACTACGACAAGCTCTATCGGGTGCTCAAAGAGCAGTACACGATCAGCACAAAGGAAGGAGCTCTGGCTGGCACCGGCTACTACATCATCAACAACGTCTACAACCTCGACGGCACCCTGCAAAAGCGCTCAATCCCGGCCATGGGAGGACTGGCTGCCGAAACCCTCACCTACGGGTACACGCCCACCCGGCTCCCTGACGCCCTTCAGGGTCTGACGGGCGTTGTCCAGAACACGGACTACCTCCCCGCCGGTGAGCACATCCGCACCACCCTTGGCGTGTCCTCCGCCGCCGACTGGACCGACGTCAACTACACCTACGAGGACGGCACTCGCCGCCTGGCTCGCCAGACTGTTGTCTCCGAGACTCATACCGGAACAGACGCTGACGTCTACTATCGCTACGATCAGGCTGGCAACCCGGCCGAGATCGACGACCGCTCCACGAGCCCCGGCGACAAGCAGTGCTTCGCATACGATGGCCACCGGCGCCTGAAGATCGCCTGGACCGCTGTTGGCGACTGCACAACCGCTCCCGGCAGTTCCACCGTCGGAGGCCGCGCACCTTACTGGCAGAGCTTCGCCTACGACTCTGCGGGGAACCGCGAGACTGCCATTAACCACCTTGCGTCAGGCGGTCCCGCCACTACCACCTACACGTACAAGACTGCAGGCCAGACCCGCCCGCACGCCCTTGACTCAACGGTCACCAGTCAGGCCGCAGGCACACAGACGAGCAACAGCTACACCTACTGGGAGAACGGAGCCACCAGGACCCGTAACCTCAACGGCACCACCCAGACGCTTAACTGGAACGTCGAAGGCAGTCTGGAATCGGTGACCGAAGCCAGTGGTGCCGCCACCACGTTCCTTAACGATGGCGACGGCAACAGGCTCATTCGCCGGGATCCTAGTGGTACCACCCTCTATCTTGCCGAGACCGAACTGCGTCTTGACAAGGCAAGCGGCAGCGTTACGGCCACCCGCTACTACACCCACGCGGGTCAGACGGTGGCGATGCGCACCCCAAACGCCCTGGTCTGGCTGTTCACCGACTACCACGGAACAGCCAGCCTCCAGATCGACGCCGCCACCCAAGTTCTCACCCGCCGCCCTACCAAGCCGTTCGGTGAAGACCGCAGCGCGAAGCCCACCAACTGGCGCGGAGAGAAGGGCTTTGTAGGAGGCATTGAAGATCCGACCGGCCTTGTTCACCTCGGAGCCCGCGAGTATGACAGAGACAACGGGCGGTTCGTCAGCGTTGACCCGATTGGCGACCTCAAGGACCCGCAGCAGATCAATGGATATGCCTACAGCAACAACAATCCAGTCGCCTTCTCGGATCCCACGGGGCTGCTACTCGCCTGCGGCGGCGGGGAGCCTGACTGCCCGAGCGGTGGCGGTGGCGGCGGCAGCGGGGGTGGCGGCGGCAGTGGCGGCAGCTCCTCTGGCGGAATGTCCACCATGGGGAGCGCCAACTATGCCTCCAGCGGAGGCGGTGGGTGCAGCGGAGCTATCGCTGACAAGGCATGGGTCCCGTCGTGTGCGTCACAGGAACCGCCGGATCCTCGGGCCAAGGGCGATTGGAAAGACGGGGTCGCCGGCCTAGGCGGCAGCGCCGTGAGCTGGTTGGACTTCATCGAAAAGGCCACGGAGCCGTGGTGCTGGTTTGGTGCCGATTGCGGCATAAAGGATGCCTATGAAGGCATAGTCGAATCTCATGGAATAGATACAGATTCCCAAGCGTATCAGAATACCAGAGATGCGGCTGATGCGCTTTCCATGGTTGCGAATCTGGGCGGTCTCTCGAAGGGGATTGCCCAGCGTATGATTCGCGGGGCGCTCACAAGATCCTGCAAGTGCTTCCTCTCTGGAACCAAGGTCGCTATGGCCGATGATTCCAAGAAGAACATCGAAGACGTTGAACTCGGCGATAAGGTCCTCGCTACTGACCCCGAAACGGGGCGCACAGTGAGTGAGGAAGTTACCAGCGTCATCGTCACCGAAGATGACAAGAAGTTCAACGAACTCTCCATCTCAACCAAGATGGGAACGGGAAAACTCGCTGCGACGCACGAGCATCCGTTCTGGTCACCGGCTAAAGGGGCCTGGGTCCCGGCTGCCAAGCTCAAAGCCGGTATGACGCTGCTATCTAATGACGGAAGCGCGGTTGAAGTAACCGCAAATCGCTCCTATGTCAAGCATAGTCGCACCTTTAATCTCACAGTAGACGCACTTCACACGTTCTATGTGCTAGTCGGTAAAACGCCGGTCCTGGTTCACAATTCAAATTGCCCGGCGTGGGCCAAGAAATACATGGATTCGCTTCCGAAGCGGAGTGATTCAAACAAGACGACCACTGGAGGGCTCTTCAGTTCGGATGGTACAGAGCTTGCCCCTCAGATTTCCTCAGGGCGGTCGCGGACGAGTAGCGATATCCAGGACTATCTAGCCGAACGAGGGGTGGCTATGCCTGGGTCGCGAGGTCAGGGAGAGCATCCCAGTGTCACCCACGTGGAGACCAGGTATGCGTGGCTCATCAGGAACCGGCTGAAACAGAAGAATACTGTAGTTGTCATCAACCACAGTGGTGGGATATGTAACGGCGACTACAATTGCCTGACAAGCGTTCAGGCTATTCTTCCAAAGGGGTATAGGATGGAGGTATGGTTCCCAGGTGAAGGAGGGCCAGCCATGATCCCCCTCATTGGAAATGGCCCACCCCACACCGGATGATTTGACCGCTCCGGCTCGTCGGCGTAAAGTTTGGAGCATCATGATTCTTAATGTTGCTTCAGGTGGCCGCCGGTGGTGCGCGGAAACGGACGCCGAGATTTCGGCTGTCGTAGCCGAAGTTATCTCTTCTCTGCGAGGATGGGACCGTGAGAGTGAATGGGTGTCTCCTGGCACGAATGCATGGTTTTCCTGGTCGGATCACCGGATTGTGGACCCTGCAGACATGCCTACCAACACTCTCATAGTCTCGCTGAATAAGGAGACCGGCTACGGCGGACTTATCTGGTTCGTCACCGCGGAGTACCCAGGAGCCGAAGAAGACGAAGTCCTCGCAAATATCTGGGTCTCGGATAACCCGCACCCACCGAGTGGCGAGACGGAGGTTGTTGCTGAACCCGGTGAGCCATACTTCTTTGAATCTCGCAGCGTGCTGCTGATCGACGAGGTCAAGGCGGCTCTCGACGAGTTTTGTCGCGTGCGCACAGGAATGCGTCCTGAGTGTGTGCAGTGGACTCCGGGGGAAGTGAGTGGAAGGCGTGCAGACCGGGAGGAGGAAGAAGTGCTCCACGACTTCTGAGGCTGACGTTCAATTTCGTGGGTCACTCGGCCTGTGGAGCTGGCGTTCTTCCCGGGGCAGCGGAGGCGGCCGTTCTTCACGCTTCGAGATGTTGAGTAGAGGTGTGTGAGGAACGGTCGCTGCTCAGCAGTTGTCTGCTGAAGCTTCCCCCAAGGCCGGGTAGTTAGAGGCCGTTTCTAATGGCGTGCTCGCTCGTTGAGCCGTGCATGACTGATCTAGTGGAGCGGTTGGTGCCGGACGAACTGTGGACGCTGTTCCGGCGGGTGGTCCCGTCGACGGAGGTCATACGCCCGCAGGGCGGCGGGAGACGGCGGGCCGGGGACCGTGAATGTCTGGCAGCGATCATCTTCGTGGCCACCTCGGGCTGCACGTGGCGGCAGCTGCCGCCGGTGTTCGGGCCGGCCTGGCCCACCGTCTACCGGCGCTTCGCTCAGTGGAGCCGAAACCGCGTCTGGGCCCGGCTGCACCGCGTCATCCTCGACGAGCTCGGCGCCCGGGGCGAGCTGGACTGGTCGCGGTGCGCGATCGACTCCGTCAGCGTCCGGGCGGCAAAAGGTGCCTCTATGGCTTTCGTCAAGCCGTAGCCGGTGTGGGTGGTTGGTAGAAGGTGCCGTCGCGGAGCATGGCGAACAAGACGTCGATACGGCGTCGGGCGAGTGCGACGAGGGCGGCGATGTGGTGTTTCCCCTCGCGGCGTTTGCGGTCGTAGTAGGCGCGTGACTCGGGCTGGGAGAGCGAGGCGAACGCGGCGAGGTAGAAGGCCCGTTTGAGCTGTTTGTTGCCGCGCCGGGAAGGGTGTTCGCCGCGGATGGAAGAGCCGGAACTGCGGGTCACGGGTGCGAGGCCGGCGTAGGCGGCGAGGTGGCCGGCGGTGGCGAAGCCGCTGCCGTCGCCGACGTCGATGAGGATGCGGGCGGCGGTCCTGATCCCGATGCCGGGCATTGAGATCAGGACCTGGGAAAGAGGGTGGGCCTCCAGGAGTTCCTCGATGCGGGCGGCAAGGAGTCTGCGCTGGTCAAGGACGGACCGGAGGGAACTGGCAAGGCTGGGGACGATCAGCGCGGCCGCGTCGGTGCCCGGGACGACGACGGTCTGTTCATCGAGTGCGGTGAAGATGTCCTCGACCAGCCGCTCGGCCATCCGCGGCGCCTTGGGACGTATCAGGGCCAAGAGGCGACGGCGTCCGGCCTTGCGGATCTGGGCCGGGGAGCCGAACTGGTCCAGCAGTCTGAGCACGGCCGGGTGCTGGATCCGCGGGCCCAGGACGCGTTCCAGGGACGGGTGGATCTGGGTGAGCAGGCCGCGAAGCCGGTTGGCGATCCGGGTGGACTCGCCCGCCAGGTCGTCGTCGAACCCGGCGATCATCGAGAGCTCGGCAACGGTCTCGTCCGCGGGATCGATCGTCCTCAGGGTATGGGGCATCGCTCTGGCGGCGTCCGCGATGATGAACGCGTCGCGGGCGTCGGTTTTCGCCTCCCCGGGATAAAGATCGGCGATCCGCCGCATCGTGAGTCCGGGCAGGTAGGCGACCTGGCATCCCGAGTCTTGGGCGACCGCCAGCGGCAGGGCCCCGATGGAAGCCGGCTGGTCGACGACCAGGGTCTTTGAGAAGTGATGTTGTGTCCGGGTTCGTCATGCCAGGCCGAGGGCGGTGAGGGGCCGCAGGTGGTTTCGGGCGGTGTGGCGGAG
>NZ_JBIALD010000040.1:0-47168 GCF_042873115.1 Streptomyces sp. NPDC005017
CACCCAGATGGCCGAGCAGCTCGACACGGCCGTCGAACAGCACGGCAAGGGCGACCTCGCCGCACTGCTCACCGGCGGCGACACCTGGACCGTCGCATGACCCACACAGCTTCAGAGGAAAGGGGCCGCCGCCCATGAGTACGGACGCCTCGGCGAGACCGAGTCCACAGGAGTTCATCGACCAGCGCCCGATGGGCCGTCGGCAGCGGCTCATCGTGGCGGTGGGCCTGCTCACGATGGTGGCCGAGGGCATGGACACCACCGTCGCCGCCTTCGTCTACCCCCGACTCAAGGAGGACTGGGGCATCGACGGCCGGGCCGTGACCGCGACCGTGGCGCTGGGCGTCCTGGCGATGATCCTCGGCGGCGTGGTGGCCGGCCCGCTGGCCGACCGCTACGGGCGCAGGCTCGTCACCCTCGTGGGCACCGCGACCTTCGGCGCCGGCACGGCCGCCATGGGATTCACGACCGGCATCGGCCCGTTCACCGCGCTGCGGATCGTGGCCTGTCTGGGACTCGGGGCGGTGCTGCCGACCGTGATGGCCCTCGTGGCTGACTGGATGCCCGCCCGGCGCAGGGTTCAGATGGTCGCGCTGGCGTTCGCCGGGGTGACGGCCGGCACGACCCTCGGCGGGCTTCTCGCCGCGGTGATCAAACCGGCCTTCGGCTGGGAGACGCTGCTGGTGGTGTGCGGGATCGTGCCGCTGCTGCTGCTCCCGGCGATCTTCCGGGTCGTCCCGGAGTCCCTCGGCGTGCTCGCCGCCCGTGAGCGGCCGCAAGAGGAGCTGCGCCGCGCCCTCGCGGCAGCCGTTCCGGGCGAGGACCTGTCCCAGGTGGACTGGGAGCGCGGCACGGTGCACAAGACCGCGCGGCCCAGCCCGAAGGTCGTGCTGTCCCGTGGCTTCTTCCGGATGACCATCCTGCTGTGGCTGTGCTTCTACCTCGGGCAGGGCGTCGCGTTCGTGATCGTCACCTATCTCCCCGAACTGGCCGAGAACGCGGGGCTGACGGAGTCCAAGGCCGCGGTGTCGGTCGCCGCGTTCGGGTGGGGCGGCCTGATCGGACAGCTCTCGGTGTCCTTCGTGCTCAAGCGGTTCGACCGGTTCCGGGTGCTGGCGGCCCTGTGGGCGCTGACCGCGGTCGGCCTGGGCGCGGCCGCGCTGACGGCCGGCCACTTCGCCGGGCTGCTCGTGACGGCGTTCCTGCTCGGGCTCTGCCTCCCGGCGGCGACCTCGGTGCTCCAGGCGATCACCGCGGTCGCCTACCCGCCGGCCGCCCGCGCCACCGCTGTGAGCTGGGCGAACAGCGCGGGCAAGGTGGGTCCGCTGGTGGGTGGTGTGCTCGGCGGTGTCATGGTCGACGCGGGCTGGTCGCTGACCAAGGTCCTGCTCGTCCTCGTGGGGCCGGTCGCCAGCGGTCTGCTGGCTACGCTGGCGCTGCACGCCCGCAGGCGAGGGCAGCAGGAGGAGTCGTACACCGTCGCGCCCCGGCCGCTCGGGAGCCTGGTCTCCGAGCGGTCCTGACCGCGCGGAGGTGAACTCGAACTTCCGTAGCACGTAAGGGACTTGCCGATCCGCCGCACCTACGATGGCGCCGCAAGCCCCTCCGTGGCGTGCCCGCCGATACCTTCCCCCCGTCGGCGGGCGCGCCGTTTCGTCCGAGCACGTCAGGAGGAGCCACTGTGACCAGGACCGAGGAGTTCGAGGGAGTGCGGCCGCTGCTGTACGCGATCGCCCGCCGGATCCTGGGCAGCGCGAGCGAGGCGGAGGACGCCGTGGAGGCGACCTGGCTGCGCTGGGCGGACACCCCGGCGCGGCCCGCTTCGATCGAGGGTCATCTCGCGGCCGAGGTCACCCGGATCTCCACCGACGTACTGCGCTCGGCCCGTCTGGAGCGGCACGCGCAGGTGGGGGTGGGGCCCTGGGCGGCCGAACCGCTGCCGGGCGGGACGGGCGGGGACCCGCGGCGGCCGGCGGAGCTGGCCGACTCGCTGCTGACGGCGGCTCTGCTGGTGCTGGAGCGGCTGTCCCCGCTGGAGCGGGCGGTGTTCGTGCTGCGGGAGGCGTTCGGGTGCTCCGTCGCCGAGATCGCGTCGGCGCTCGGGTGTTCGGAGGAGGGGTGCGAGCAGCTGGTCGACTCCATCGCCCGCACGAGCGACGGCGGCCGTGAGCCGCTGCCCTGGCCGACGTACATCGTGGGCGCCGAGAACGTGGCCCGGCTGCTGTCGGCGATCGTCCCGCCGCTGGTGCGGATCGGCGTCACCCTCGAGGAGCACCGGGTCAACGGCCGTCCCGGCTCCCTGTTCCGTGACCGCAACGGCAGGATTCTCAACGGCACGGCCCTCGACCTCCGTGACGGGCGGATCGAGGCGATCCATCTGGTCGTCAACTGCGAGGAGCTCGTGTACGCGGACCCGGTGGCCGAGGCCTACGCGGTCCTGCGCGAGGCGAACCGGGCCGGGTGAGGCGAACCGCGGGCCCGGTGAGGTGTACCCGGGCCCTGCGGGTGTGCGGTCGGCGCTTCGCGTCGGCTCTTGAATTGTCATGTACACGACAGGACTCGGGACGCTTACCCCAGGGCGGGACCCTCTCAATCCACATCGACTCGCAAGCTCTAGCTGCTCTCAAGTGAGAGCTGCTACCATTTTCCTATGGCTGTCAAAAATCGCTGGTTAGCTCTGATCGGTCTCACGATCAGCGTGCTCGTCATCGGATTCGATACGACGATCCTGAACGTCGCCATCCCCACCCTCGCCGCCGACACCGGCGCCTCCGCGGGTGAGCTTCAGTGGATCATCGACTCCTACGCTGTCGTCTTCGCCTCCGCGATGCTTCCCGCGGGCTTCCTCGGCGACCGCTTCGGCCGACGCAAACTGCTGATCACCGGGCTCGTGATCTTCCTCGGCGGCTCCGTCATCGGAATGCTCGTGGACACGCCGGGCGCGCTCATCGGGGCCCGGGCGGTCATGGGACTCGGCGCCGCGCTGATCCTGCCGCTCACGCTGTCCATCATCCCGACCCTCTTCAAGGGCGAGGAGCAGACCAAGGCGATCGCGATCATCACCGTCGGTGTCTCGATCGGCCTGCCGCTCGGTCCCCTGGTCAGCGGCTGGCTGCTCGATCACTTCTGGTGGGGCTCGGTCTTCGTCATCAACATCCCGCTGGTCGCCATCGGCATCGCCGCCTGCGCCCTGCTGATCCCCGAGACCAGGGACCCCTCGTCCCCCCGGGTCGACATCATCAGCACGGCCCTGGGCATGGCCGGTCTCGGCGCCCTCGTCTACGGCGTCATCGAAGGGCCCTCCGAGGGCTGGAGCGACCCCGTCATCCTCGGCTCGATCGTCGGCGGCCTGCTGCTGCTCGCCGGCCTCGTGCTGCGCGAGCAGCGCCAGCCCCGCCCGATGGTGGACCTGGAACTGCTGCGCAACCCGACCTTCCGCTGGAACACGGTCTTCCTGATCCTTGGCACGTTCGTGTTCATGGGCCTGATGTTCGTGCTGCCGCAGTACCTCCAGGTCATCCAGGGCCACGACGCCTTCGGCACCGGTGTGCGCATGATGCCGCTGGTGGCCGGAATGATCGTCGTCGCCAAGATCGTGCCGCCGCTGACCCTCAAGTTCGGCACCCGGCCGCTGGTCGTCGCGGGTCTGCTCATCATGTCCCTGGCGATGTTCCTCGGCGCCAGCACCGACACCGGCACCGGCTACGGCTTCACGGTGGTGTGGATGATCCTCACCGGCCTGGGCGTGAGCCTCGTGATGGTGCCGGCCCTGGACACGGCCCTCGGGGTACTGCCCCAGGGCAAGGAGGGCACCGGCAGTGGCCTGAACACCACCCTGCGCCAGGTCGGCGGCGCCATCGGCATCGCCCTGCTGGGCAGTGTGCTCAACGGCGTGTTCACCGACCGGCTCGACACCGACGGACTGCCGGCCCAGGCGGCCGACGCGGCCGAGGAGTCCGTGGTGGCCGCGCAGGCGGTCGCCGCCCGGCTCGACCTGCCCCAGCTGGCCGAGTCCGCCGCGTCCGCCTTCGTCGACGGCATGAGCACGGTGCTGCTGGTCTGCGGTGTCGCCGGCGTCGTCGCCGCCGCCCTCGCCGCCTTCAAGCTGCCCGACAGCCGGGAGACGAGGAGGACCGAGGCGAAGGCAGAGGAGCAGCCCCGGGCCGAGGTGCTGTCCGACGTCGCGGACGGTGCGCGACAATGAGCCGTATGCCCTCCGCCACGACCAGCGCATCGACGTCACCGGCGATCACCGTCGCCGAAGCCGGCCTCGGTCTGCGCGAACGCAAGAAGCTCCGCACGCGCCAGGCCATCCGTGAGGCGGCCCGTCGGCTGATCGACGACCGAGGGTACGACAGCACCACCGTCGAGCAGATCGCCGCGGCGGCCGAGGTCTCGCCGAGCACGGTCTTCCGCTACTTCCCCAGCAAGGAACACATCGTCCTGACGGACGACTACGCCCAGTCCAGCATGGCCATCCTGCGCGAACGCCCCGCGGACGAGCCGCCGCTGGCCGCCCTGCGGGCGGTGGTGACCGAGATGGTGCGCCGGCTCGCCGAGGACTTCAGCGAGGAGTACCGGTGGCGGCGTGAGCTCGTGCGCCAGGTGCCCGCGATCAGGGCCCTGGTGGGCGAGCAGCAGGACAGGTGGGTCGAGTTCGTCAGCGAGGCGTTCGCCGAGCGGGCGGGCCTGCCCGCGGCCAACCTCGAGATCCGTGTCCTGGTCGGCGCCGTGACGGGCGCCTTCCACCAGGTGCTGTGGGGAGACCACGGCGAGGACGCCGACCTGGTGGAGATGATTGAACGGGCCTTGACGGTGCTGGAGCGGCCCGATGCGGTGGGCCGCCCTAACACCAGCCCAGGCGTTGCGTGACGTATCCCCCGGCGACACGCGACAAGGGCCTCCCGGCACTCGCAACCGAGTGCCGGGAGGCCCCTTCTTATCGCCGCGGCAGGACCGTCAGCGCTTGACGTTGCCCTCGACGTGCTTCTGCACGAACTCGTGGGCCATGTCGCCGAACTGACGGCCGAACTCCACGGACCGCTTGGTCGTCGTCGCGAAGTGGACACCGCCGTCCACCCGGCTGCGGGCACACGCGTTGTCGAGGTCGGTCCACGTGGGGAAGTGCACCTCGACGTCCTTGACGGGGGCGATCCCGTGCTCCGCCCGCAGCGCGTTGGCCGGGACGGTGAACTTCCAGTCCAGGGTGTCGGTGCCGAAGTGACGCCGGGCCGCCTGCGATCCCGCGGAACAGATCGTCGTGGAGCCCGAGGGGTACTCCGGGTGGTCGCTCACGCTCAGGTAGCTGGCCCACTCGGAGGCGCGGATGTCGTTGACCGTGCCCAGACCGGGGCCGCCCCAGGCGGTGATCTTGCTGTTGCCGTACACGTGGCGGACCGCGCTGACCGGCCGCACGGCGTCGTACTTGACCTTCTGGTACCAGGCGATGATCAGCGTGTCGAACGTCGCCAGGATGGTCTTGCACGTCCACTGCAGCCAGCCGTGCACGCCCAGCTCGTCGTTCTGGTCGTGCTTGCGGGCGATGACGATGGACGAGTAGCCGATGCCCCACAGCTTGTTGTCCATGACCTCGGCGAGCACCTTGGTCCGGTCGTTGAGGTTGGCCGACGCGTCGATGATCTCGTCCACCTCGCGCTTGTAGGCGCGCATGTTGGTGTGGTCGCTGTGGTTCGGCGGGGCCAGGTAGTACTTGGACGGGTCGCGGAAGATGTGGGGCTTGACCCGGCCGGCCTGCGGGGTGACGAAGTGCTGGCTGACGTAGATGCCCATGTCGCCCGGGCCACCGCCGACACGACGGCCGTTGTGGGGGCCGAGCTGCGGCTGCCAGCGCGAGGGGTTGTTCAGCCTGAACGGCGTGTTCACGGGCCGGTAGCCGGTGTAGTCCGACCACGGCACGCGGTTGTACTTGCGCCCGCCCTCGTCGCCGAGGAGGTTCATGCCGTCGTGCTCGAGGAACTGCCAGACCTTCCTGGCGGCGTAGTTGCCGATGCCGATCGGGCTGCTCAGGTTCTCCGAGGTGTCGTTCGGGTCGAGGCCGAACGAGACCATCAGCTGCTGGAGGCGGCCGACGTTGAGCGGCAGCAGGCGCTTCCAGATGCCGTGCTGGGCGTAGATGACGGCGATGTTCATGTTCCGGTTGCTGGCGGACTCGCTGGACGGCCGGCGCGGGATCTGGGAGTGGAAGCCGACCGCGGTCTCGTGGTACGGCGCCAGCGCGTCGAACGCCGCGAGGATCGCCGCGCGGTTCGTCCACAGGAAGACCGTCGCGTCCATCGGACCGATGAACTGGAGGCTGGGGGAGTCGCCGGCCTGGTCGTCGTTGGGCTGGGCCCACTTGACGTAGTTGTCCTTGTCCAGGTCGAAGTCCACCTTGACCGGCTCATTGGTGGCGGCACCGGCCGTGCGGGAGAAGACCAGCGAGGAAAGGGCGGCCGCGGAGCCGCCGAGCAGCAGGGACCTGCGGCCCAGCGAGGAGCCTGAGAGGGAGGTGTGTCCGGACGTCGTCATGATCGTCTTCCTTGTTCGGGACAGGGAAGGGCCTGCGAAGGCGAGTCTCGGAAGGGCCCTTCATGAGGAACGGGACATCGACGGCTGCGCCGCGGCCTGCCGGCCCGGCCGGCGCTGGCCGGGAACGCGGCGGCGGACTGACGGCCCGCCGCCGCGAGGGGAAGGGCGTCAGTTCTTGACGTCGCCCTTGACCTGGCGCGCCACGAACTCGTGGGCCAGGTCACCGAACTGCTCACCGAACACCAGCGACCGGTCGACGGTCTTCTGGAAGTGGACACCGCCCCACACCCGGCTGTCGGCACAGGTGCGGCTGAACTCGGTCCAGGTGGCGAAGTTGATCGACAGATCCCTGGCGGGCGTCTGCCCGGGCTCCACCAGCGTCGAACCGGCCTTGTAGTCGATCGTCCAGTCCAGCTCGTCGGAGCCGAAGTAGCGTCGCGCGGTCTGCGAGGTCGCCGAGCACAGCGTGGTGGAACCCGACGGGTACTCGGGGTGGTCGCCCACCGTGAGGTAGCTGCGCCACTCGGTGGCGCGGATGTCGCTGACGGTGCCCTTGCCGGGGCCGCCCCAGGCGGTGATCTTGCGGTTGCCGTACACGTGCCGGACCGCGCTGACCGGGCGGCAGGCGTCGAACTTGGCCTTCTGGTACCAGGCGGCGATCGTCGGGTCGAACGTCGCCAGGAGGTGCTGGAGCATCCACTGGGCCCAGCCGTGCACGCCCATCGTGTTGTTCTGGTCGTACTTGCGGCCGATGACGATGGACGAGTAGCCGATGCCCCAGAGCTTGTTCTCCATGATCTCGGCGAGAGCCTTGCGCTCGTCGTTGAGATTGGCCGACGCCTCGATGATCTCGTCCACCGAGCGCTTGAAGGCGCGGGTGTCGGTGTGGTCGCTGTGCGCGGGCCGGGCCAGGGGGAAGCGGGCCGGGTCCTTGAAGATGAGCGACCGGGTCCGGCCGGCCTGCGGGGTGATGAAGTGCTGGCCGACGAAGATGCCCATGTCGCCGTGGCCGGGAGCGCCGAGCCGGCGGCCGTTGTGCGGGATCAGCTGCGGCTGCCAGCGCGAGGGGTTGTTCAGGTCGAACGGCGTGTTCACGGGCTCGTAGCCGGTGTAGTCGGCCCACGGGCGGGGGTTGTACTTGCGGCCGCCCTCGTAGCCGAGGACGTTCATCCCGTCGTTCTTCAGGACGTTCCACGTGTTCTTGGCGGCCACGTTGCCGATGCCGATCGGGCTGGTCAGGTCCTCCGACTCGTCGTCGGGGTCCAGACCGAACGCGGCCATCAGCTGCCGCACGCCCGCCGTGTCGTTCGGCAGCATGCGCTTCCAGATGCCGAGCTGGGCGTAGATCGTGGCGATGTTCAGGTTGCGGTTGGTGGCGGACTCGCCGGACGGGCGGCGCGGGATCCGCGTGTAGATGCCGACCGCGCTCTCGTGGTACGGCGCCAGCGCGTCGAACACCGCGAGCATCGCCGCGCGGCTCGTCCACAGGAAGACCGTCACGTCCATCGGCCCGATGAACGCCAGTCTCCCCTCCAGACCGGCCTGCGCGTCCTGGGGCTGGGCCCACTTGATGTAGTTGTCCTTGTCCAGATCGAAATCGATCTTGAGCGGCTCGTCGCCCGTGACGGCCCCGGCCGTGCGGGAGAAGGCCAGCGTGGACAGCGCCGCGGCCGAGGCACCGCCGAGCAGTGCTCGGCGGCCTAACAGGGCGCCTGAGCCAGAAGTGTGTCCGGACGTCGTCATGACTGTTCCTGCCCTTTGAAGAGGTTGCTGCGCGAGTGAGGGGGGAGTGCGACCGATCAGGGCGAACACGGCGGCGGGCGAAGGGCGCCCGCCGCCGCGGTGGGGGAGGGTCAGCCCTTGACGTTGCCGTTGACGTGCTTCTGCACGAACTCGTGGGCCAGGTCGCCGAACTGCTCACCGAGCTCCAGGGACCGGTTGACGGTCTTCTGGAAGTGGACGCCGCCCCAGACACGGCTGTCGGCGCAGATCCGGGCGAACTCGCTCCAGGTGCGGATGTGGATCGGGAGGTCGTTGTGCGGGGTGAGCCCCTTCTCCACCAGCGACGCGCCGGCGGAGATGGTGAACTTCCAGTTCAGGGTGTCCGTGCCGAAGAAGCGGCGCGCGGACTGCGCCGAGGAGGCGGCGAGCGTCGTGGAGCCCGACGGGTACTCCGGGTGGTCGCTGACGCCCAGGTAGCTCGCCCACTCGGAGGCGCGAAGGTCGCTGACGGTGCCCTTGCCGGGGCCGCCCCAGGCGGTGATCTTGCGGTTGCCGTACACGTGCTGGATGGCGGTGACCGGCCGCGCGGCGTCGTAGATGACCTTGTGCCGCCAGGCCACGATCGCCGGCTCGAACGTCGCCAGGATGTGCTCGAGCATGTAGTGGATCCAGCCGTGCATGCTCAGATTGTGGCTGCGGGCCATGACGATCGCCGAGTGGCCGATGCCCCAGACCTTGTTGTCCATGACCTCGGCGAGCAGCTTCTGCCGCTCGGTGAGGTTCGCCGACGCCTCGAGGATCTGGTCCACCGAGCGCTTGTACTCCCGGGGCCGGGTGTGGTCGACGTGGGTGGGCGCGGAGAGCTGGAACTTCGTCGGGTCCTTGAAGATGTGGGCCTTCACCTTGCGCAGGTGCGGGGTGACCATGTGCTGGACGACGAAGATGCCCAGGTCACCGTTGCCGCCGCCGAGTCGGCGCCCGTTGTGCGGGCCCAGCTGCGGCTGCCAGCGCGAGGGGTTGGTCAGCTCGAACGCGGTGTTCACCGGCTCGTAGCCGGTGTAGTCGGCCCACGGGCGGGGGTTGTACTTGCGGCCGCCCTCGTAGCCGAGGAAGTTCATGCCGTCGTTCTTCAGGTTCTCCCAGACGTTCTTGGCGGCCACGTTGGCGATGCCGACCGGGCTGGTCAGGTTCTCCGACGTGTCGTCCGGGTTCAGGCCCATCGCGGTCATCATGGCCCGCGTGCCCGCCATCTTCGACGGCAGGACCCGGCTCCAGATCTGGTACGTGGCGTGGATGGCGGCCACGTTCAGGTTCCGGTTGGTCGCCGACTCGCCGGAGGGACGGCGCGGGATCCGCGTGTACACGCCGACCGCGCTCTCGTGGTACGGCGCCAGCGCGTCGAACACCGCGAGCGCGGTGAGGCGGTTGATCCAGAGGAAGACGGTCACGTCCATGGGGCCGAACAGATCCCCGTTGGGCGACTTGCCGGCCATGTCGTCGCTGGGCTGCGCCCACTCGATGAAGTTGTCGGTGTCGAAGTCGAACTTGGCCGGGTCGGCAGCGCTCTCGGCCGCGGTGGCCGAGCCGGAACCCAGCCCGGTCACCGTCAGGGCAGCGGCCCCGCCGAGTCCGCCGAACAGCAGCGACCTGCGGCCCAGGCCGAAGCCGGAGACGGGAGAACGTCCGGACGTCGTCATGAGTGAATTCCTGTCCTTGTGAGGGGGGCAACTGAGAAAGGGGTGTGGCCGGCCCCGGCGGCGGACAGCGGTGCCCGGCCCGCCGCCGCGGTGCGTGGAACGCCGTGGGAAGGAGGCGGTCTCAGTCCTCGACGTCGCCGTCGATGTGGCGCTGGACGAACTCGTGGGCCAGGTCGCCGAACTGGGCGCCGAACTCCAGGGACGTCTCGACGGTCCCGGGGAAGTGCGCACCGGCCCACACCCGGCTGCGGGCGCTGTCCTTCTCGAAGTCGGTCCAGGTGGCCCAGGTCAGCTCGAGGTCGTTGGCCGGTACGGTGCCCGGCTCCTTCTGCGCCGAGCCGGCGGGGAAGGTGTGCGTCCAGTTGAGGACGTCGTCCCCGAGGAAGCTGCGGGCCGCCTGGGCCTGGGCGGCGGTGAGCGTGGTGAAGGCGGAGGGGAATTCGGGGTGGTTGCCGACCGGCAGGTAGCCGGTCCACTGGTCGCCGGGGAGGTCGTCGACCGTGCCCTTGCCAGGCCCGCCCCACGCCGTCACCGGGTCGCTGCCGTACACGTGTCCGACGGCACTGAACGGCCGTACGGCGTCGTGCTCGCGCTTGTGGTGCCAGGCGGCGATCAGGCTGTCGAACCGCGCCACCGACGTCACCAGGAACAGCTGCACCCAGCCGTCCAGGTCCAGGTCGTGCGCCACGGCGGCGGCACGCGGCGACAGGGTCACCGACAGCGGCGTGTGCTCGAAGAACTCCGCCTTGACCTTCTGTTCGTCGGTGAGGTTCGCCGACGCCTCGAGGACCTCGTCCACCGCGTGCCTGTACGCGCCGGAGTCGGCGTTGCCGAGGTGCTTCGGCGGGGCCAGTTCGAACTCGCTCGGGTCCTTGTACGTCTGCGGCGCGACCAGGCCGAGCTGCGGCGTGGCGAACCGCTGGGCGGTGAAGACGCCCTTGTCGCCGGGCCCACCGTCGATGCGCCGGCGGTGCGGTTCGACGGCCGGCTGCCAGCGCGAGGGGTCGACCAGTTCGTCGGCCGTGTTCACGGGCCGGTATCCGGTGTAGTCCTCGTAGGGCAGACCGTTGTACTTGCGCCCCTTGTCACCGAGGACGTTCATGCCGTCGTGCGCCCGGGCCGCGACGACCGCCTTGCCGGCCGTGTTGCCGATGCCGACCGCGGTGGTCAGGTCCGTTGACTCGTCGTCGGGGTCCAGGCCGAGCGCGGTGAACGCCTGCCGCAGCACCGGCGTCCGCTCCTCGAACACCGCCTTCACGACCTGGAACAGGGCGTGGAGACCGGCGATGTTCTTGTTCCGGTTGGTCGCGGACTCCTCCGCCGGACGGCGGGGGATCCGCGAGCAGATGCCGACCGCGGTCGGGTGATAGGGGGCCAGCGCGTCGAACCAGGAGGTCTGGAGCTGGTGGGTGAGCCAGGTGTAGGTGGCGACGTCGCCCGGGGCCATGGCGTCCGCCGGCGGATAGCCCCCGCCGCCGTGGGTGGTGATCAGGTCCCGGATGAAGTTGCCGTTGTCGAAATCGAAGGGTATCTGCTGGGCGCGACCGGAAGTCGTCACGGGGTGATGCCTTTCTTGAGGAAAGAGGGCTCCGCGTTTTCCGAGAGCGGGTGCGCCCGTTATTCCTGTGCTTCGATTGCCTTCAGGTGGATGGGCGAGACCTGGTAGTACGACGCGAGGTCGAGGAATTCCTTCTCAGGTGACCACTTGGCGGCCGTGGCATTGATCAGTGCTCCGGCGTACTTGTGCGGGGTGGCCTGCATGAACTCGGCGATCCTCGGCACCAGCCGGGCGGGCAGTTCCGCCAGGTCGACACTGCGGCGCGGCTGCGGCGCGAACGAGATTCGAAGAATCTCCGAGCGGTCCCAGTTGAGGGTTACATACACCCGGAAGGCCTTACCGGCGTACGCCAGCATCTCCTCGCTCGGCTCGCTCATCCCGGTCTCGCGCAGCATTTCCTGTACGGTCTTCGGCTCCAGGTTCCCGGCGATGCCGGCGGGGAGCTGGAAGTACAGGTTCATCGTGCGGTTCTTGCAGTCGGCTCCGACCAGCGCCACGTCTTCCAGACCGTAGCGGGCGAAGAATTCCAGGTTCTCGCTCACCGCGCGCGGCATCGAGGGGACCTCGGCGAGCTTCGACACCTTCTGCGGAGCGTGCGGGAAGTTCGCGTAGATCTTCTTGAAACCGCCGACGATCCCGCAGTCGATGTAGTGCTCGCTCGTGGGGACCAGCTCCACGACCTCGGCGAGCAGGGCGCGGACGGGGTGGTCCGTCTCCTTGAAGAAGCCGTTCGCCAGAGCGTGGGTATAGGGATCCTCGATTCCCGGTGAAACCTGGATCGAGTACTCGACCTCCGCCACCTCTTCGCCGGCCTGGAGGCTGAAAATCACTCCACCGTTCTCCGAGAAACCGCCCTCGAATGCCGCGAGGATCGGCCAGACCTTGTCACGTGAGAAAGGTGCGTCGACCAGTCGAGCCGATTCCTCGATGGCCGAGTACAGCTCTTCTGCCGAAACGCCTCCGGACATCAACACTCCAAGCAGTTGACGGCGATCATTGTTTCCACGTGAAATCCTGCGCCGCCACGCTACCAGCCGCCACTAGAGGGCCACTTGAAATGGGCTAAGCATATGGATCACCTTGACACGTCCAGTCCCCGGCATCGACACTTCACGGGGTGACGAAATTGGGACGTGCCATGCCCGTCTGCCCTGATCCTCGGCAATACGGCCACCGGCCCTAGACACAACAAATACCCGGTCGGCCGCCTGATTAACAAGATGCTCCACACAGAAGGAAACTGGAGGACGAATGACCAGCACAGGCATGGAAGGTCTTTTCAGCGCCATCGAGGAAACGGCCGGGCTGCTGGACATATCCCCCTCGCGCGAAAAGGTCGAGCCCATCCTGTCCGCGTACGACCTGGACAAGGTCGTCGTCGCCTTCCGGGTGACCACGCGCGGCTCCGAGGACCTCGACTGCCGCTTCACGGCACTGCCCGGGGACGTCAACCCCTACCTGTACGCCGTGTCGCAGGGCATCGCCGAGGCCACGGACCACCCCGTGGGCAAGCTGCTCGAGGAGGTCCAGGAGCACATCCCGGTGACCGCGCACGGCGTCGACTTCGGAGTCGTCGGAGGCTTCAAGAAGACCTGGACGTTCCTGCCGGTCAACGACCTCCAGAAGCTGTCCAAGGTCGCCGCCCTGCCGTCCATGCCGCCGGCCCTGTCCGAGAACCTCGACTTCTACGCCCGCTACGGCCTCGACGACAAGAACAGCATGATCGGGATCGACTACCCGAGCCGCACGGTGAACGTCTACTTCCTCCAGTTCCCCGAAGAGTGCCGCGAGCCCGGGACCGTCCGCGCGATGCTGCGCGACCTGGGCCTGCCCGAGCCGAGCGAGCGCATGCTCCAGCTGGCGGCCCAGGCGGTCGGCATCTACACCACCCTGAACTGGGAGTCCTCCAAGATCCAGCGCATCACGTTCGCCACGATGGTCCCGGACGCCGGCGCCCTGCCCGACCGCATCGCCGTCGACGCGAGCGTCGAGAAGTTCGCCAAGAACGTCGGCCACACCTACCCCGGCCCCGTCCAGGGTCTCTACAACGTGGCGTCCTACTCCGGCGGCGAGTACTTCAAGCTCCAGACGTACTACCAGCTGTCCGAGGGCTCCCTGGAGGCCAAGGTCCTGCTCGGCCCCGCGCCCGCCGGCCACTGACGGCCCCGCCCGGCCCACAACTGAAGATCGCCGAACGACTCCCTCCGGTCGCCCGATAGTTCCGCCCTGCCGCTCCTCCACCGAGCCTTGGGCGGAACATGACAGCCTCATAACCAAAATTCAGCCGGAAATGAGAAACTGCGGGGAGTCAAGGCCCATGCGCACCTATGGACGAATCGCTCGTTTCATCGAGGGCCTCGGTGCCTCATTCGGGATCACGGCACTCCGAATATCCATAGGAATCATCTTCCTGTGGTTCGGAGTGCCGAAGTTCTTTCCGGGGGTGAGTCCGGCGGAACCGCTGGCCGCGGAAACCGTGGAGCGACTGACGTTCGGCATCATCGAGGGAACGCTCGCGACGGTGCTGACCGGCGCGCTGGAAACGGTGATCGGGTTACTTCTCGTCAGCGGGCTTGTGCCCACGCTGACGACAATGATCCTCCTCGGACACATGGCGGGCACATTCACCCCTCTTTTCATGTTCCCGAAGGAGACCTGGGAGTCCTTCTTCATCGGCACCCTCGAGGGCCAGTACATCCTCAAGAACATGGTGATCGTGTCGGCCGCTCTGGTCATCGCCGGCCGCGGCAGGAAGCAGAACCGGCCCGCACCGGCCGAACTGGTCGCCGGCACACCGGCCCTGACCGTCCTGGAGGCCAGGCGCAAGCGGTCGCAGCCCACGGCCGGCTCCAGGCCCGTGGCCGCACCCGACCGGGCGAGCTGAACCACCGTGCCCACGGCTCCGGGCCGTGCGGCGGCCGGCCCCCTCACCCACGGGGGCCGGCCGCCGCACGGCCCGCACCGCGTCCTTCCGCACCGCGTTTTCCCGTACCGCGCCCTCCCGCGCCGAACGACGAACAGGCAGACAGGGCTCCCGGTGCACAGGGCGGAACTCCCCGGCACACGCGCCATGGCAAAGTCCCCCGGCAGACAGCACGACTGAGCTCCTGGCGGAGGGGATCCCCTCCGCCAGGAGCTCAGTCGTACCTGCCAGTGGTCCTGCCCGGCGTCAGTCGCCGACGCTCTCGGCCGGAGCGCCGGCGCCGTCGATGAGGTCGTCCACGTTCAGCTCGAACAGACCGCCCTGACGCCCGCTCAGCCCGGAGATCAGCTTGACGAAGTCGACCTCGGCGTCGTTCTTCTTCTCCGGGTCGACCATGTCCTGGGCCATGTTGAAGTAGAAGCCCTTGGTCTTCGAGCGGTCGTAGAACCCCTCGACGAACCGGCGGATGTCGTGGAAGAAGTCCTGGTACGCCGTGGAGTACCGGTCGAGGGCCTTCTCCTCGATCTCGGGGTGGTTCAGTATCTTGTCGACCACCTTGGACAGCGTGCTGGCCGCCAGGGTCGCGAGCGCCACACCCGTCGAGAACAGCGGGTCGACGAAGGCGGCGGCGTCGCCGACCAGGACCCAGCCGTTGCCGTGGAAGTGCTCGTTGGTGTACGACCAGTCGCGCGCCGAACGGTAGCCCGCGGCCTGCGTGGCGTCCCGCAGCAGTTCCTTCAGCTTGCTGGTCTCCTGGATCTCGGACTGGAACAGGTCCTCCAGCGACTTGTCCGACTCCGTCGCGAGCGCGGACCGGGTCACGTAGCCGACGCTGAAGACACCCTTGTCGATCGGGATGCCCCAGAACCAGCCGTCCTTGGTGCCCTCGATGAGGATGTTGCTCCACTCGTCGCCCGGCAGCCGGTGGCAGTTGTCGAAGTACGTCCACACCGCGACGTTGCGCAGCTGCTCGTTCCAGTTGACCTCGGAGTACTTCCGGCCGATCACACGAGCCTGCCCCGAGGCGTCCACGACCAGGCGCGCCCGCGCCTCGTGCGTGCCGTTCAGACCGCGCAGCGCGTAGCGGACGCCGACGACCCGGCCGTCCTCCTCGATGGTGTCCTTCACCGTGGCGTCCTCCACGACGAAGGCACCCAGCTCACGCGCCCGGTCCAGGATCAGCGCGTCCAGGTCGGCGCGCCGCGTGTGGAACGCGTACGGGATGCGCCCGCCCGTGGTGAAGGAGAAGTTCCACGGAACCTCGTTGTTGCCCCAGACCAGGGTCCCGCCGTACTTCCGCTCGAATCCCTTGGCCTCCATGCGCTCCTTGAGACCGAGTTCCTCCATCGGCACCATCACGCCGGGGATCAGCGACTCCCCGACGTGGTACCGGGGGAACCGCTCACGGTCGAGCACGAGGACACGGTGTCCCTGCTTCGACAGCAGCGCAGCCGTGGTCGCACCGGCGGGCCCGCCGCCGATGACGATGACATCGAAATCGCCAGAAAACCCGAAGAGAGTGGACGACATGTAAGACCTTCCAGTTCCGATGTGGCCGCACCAGCGATTCGCGTGAAGACCCCCTCCACGCACGCAGAACACGTTTCAGGGACCAGGTTGCAGGAACGCGCCGGACGGTGTCATCGCCGAGATTGCTCAGTGGAAATTCCGCTGAAACAGGTTCGGGAGAACGACAGGATCCCGGTGTGGCGGATCGGCCTTGAGTCGTGCTGCAAGCGAACTCGAGAAACGATTACACGTCACAAGTTCTGCGGCCGTAGCACTAGGCTCCCGGTAAATGACCCCCGCCACCCGTCAGTTCTGGTCTCTGGTCTCTCGTCCTGGAGGAACGATGCTGAGTAGACGATCTCTTCTTCGCGGTGGTGGCAGCGTGGCGCTCGCGGCCACGGCGCTCGGGTCATCGGTGCGGTCGGTATACGGAAGCGAAGACAAATGGGGGCAGCTGCGCCGGCATCTGCAAGGAGAGGTGGTCCTGCCCTCCGACCAGGCCTACGCCTATTCCAAGCAAGGCGTCCTGGTAGAGCTCGACACCGTGAAGCCGCAGGGAATCGTCTACTGCGAGACTCCCAGGGACGTGAGCACGGCCATCAGGTTCGCCCGTGACAACCACATCGAGGTCCACACCCGCAGCGGCGGCCACAGCCTGGCCGGCTGGTCCACCGGTGAGGGCATGGTCCTCGACGTCTCCCGGCTGAACCATGTCTCGGTCGGCGACCACACGGTGCGGCTAGGCCCCGGCGTGCAGAGCGTCGACGTGCTGGCCACGCTCAGGCCCCACAACAAGCAGGTGGTCACCGGCACCTGCGCCACCGTGCGCATGGGCGGCTACATCTCCGGCGGTGGCATCGGCTTCCAGGTACGGAAGTTCGGGGTCGCGAGCGACCGCCTCGTCTCGGCCCAGGTGGTCCTCGCGAACGGCCGGATCGTGCGCGCCTCCGAGGAGTCCCACCCCGACCTCTTCTGGGCGATACGCGGCGGTGGCGGCGGCAACTTCGGCGTGGCCACCGACTTCGAGGTACGCCCGATATCGGCCCCGAAGATGGTGTACTTCGACACCTACTGGCCGTGGGACAAGGCTCAGGAGATCATCACCGCCTGGCAGGAGTGGTGCTCCAGCGGCTCGAACAACCTGGGCTCGACCCTGAACGTGCTCCTGCGCGACGGTGCCCCCGGCAATGTGCCGATCATCAAGATCAACGGCGGCTATCACGGCCCCCAGACGGAGCTCGAGCAGGCCCTGAACGAACTGGCCGCCGAGGCGGGCGCCACGCCCAGCCTGCGTGTGGTCCAGGAGATGCACTTCGACGAGGGCATGAAGGCCGTCTACGGCTGCGAGCAGCTCACGCTCCAGGAGTGCCACCGCGCCGGTACGAACCCGGACGCCAAGATCCGCCGCACCCCGTTCCTGCGGGAGCGCACCCGGCTGCTCGACCGCCCCACCGGCAGCTCCGGGGTGGCCGACCTGCTCGCCGCGTTCGAGGCCAACCGCAGGCCGGGCCACATCACGTACCTGTACATGACGGCGCTCGGCGGAGTCGCCAACAAGGTCTCCCGCGGCCGGACCGCGTATGTGCACCGCGGCGCGGAGTTCTTCGTGGCCTGCGCGACCCTGCTCTCGAACGGGCAGCCGCCCGCCGAGGAGGCCGAGGCCGCCATGCTGTGGCCCGTCCAGGCCTTCGACATCATCGACCCGCTCTCCAGCGGCGAGTCGTACCTCAACTTCCCCAACCCGGACCTCGGGGACTGGCGCCAGGCCTACTACGCCGAGAACTACTCCCGGCTGGTGTCGGTCAAGCGCCGCTACGACCGGTCGGACTTCTTCCGCCACGCGCAGAGCATCGGCAGCTGATCCCTCCCGGGGGCGGTTTCGGTCCGGCGTACCGCAGCGCCGGACCGAAACCGTCGCGGCCTCCCGCCACCCCCGGCCCCGCGTCAGCCCTGTACGAGCTCCGCCGCGCCGAAGGACACGTCGAAGCGGTCGCACCAGATGCTGACGCTGCTGTACCGGGCCAGGTTGACGTCCTCGGGCACGGCGTAGTTCTGGTTGCCCTTGTTGCCTTTGAGCTTGCCGAGGCTGACGTGGTCGCCGTCGTCGAACACGTGCCAGCCTGCCTGGCCTTCCTTCACCGGTGCGTCGGCCAACAGCACCCGCAGGTCGGGGCCGTTGCTGGTGTCGAGGTTCTCCAGCCGCACGACATGGGAGCCGTCCGCCAGCCGTACGAGTTTCACGGTGCCGGACGTCGCGTGCTCATGGCTGATCAGCGCACCGCTGGCCACCGTCACGGGCCCGGCCGGGGCGGACGGGGAGGGAGCCGCGCCCGACGGCGCCGCGGCAGGAGCCTCCGTGACGTCCACGGCCCCCGGCAACGCCTCCTGGACCGTCTCGTCCTGCCACAGCTTCCACGGCTGGAACCAGTACAGCCCGAAGCCGACCCCGGCGACCGCCACCACCAGCACCCACGCCATCCACGGCCTGACCCGCGAGCGTCGTCCACGCTCCATACCCGCCCACCTCCGAAGAGCCCGTCGTTCCCGTCCCATTCAACGGAAACCACGGCGGCCCCGGGCGGCCTGACGGATGACGAAACCCTTACGTCTGCCCGGGAGGTGGGTCAGCGGTGTTCGGGGTTGTCCGCGCCCGGCCGGCAGCCGGCGTCCCACTCCGTGCGCTGGTTGCCGTACGCGGGCACGCCGCCGGAGCGCTTGAGCAGCGCGGCGAGGTGCATCAGGTTCCAGGTCATGAAGGAGGTGTTGCGGTTGGTGAAGTCGTTCTCCGGACCGCCCGAACCGGGGTCCAGGTACGAGGGCCCGGGCCCGGCCGCGCCGATCCACCCGGCGTCCGCCTGCGGCGGGATCGTGTAGCCGAGGTGCTGGAGGCTGTAGAGGACGTTCATCGCGCAGTGCTTCACGCCGTCCTCGTTGCCGGTGATCAGACAGCCGCCGACCCGGCCGTAGTAGGCGTACTGGCCCTGCGCGTTGAGCAGGGCGGAGCAGGCGTAGAGACGCTCGATGACCTTCTTGGTCACGGAGCTGTTGTCGCCGAGCCAGATCGGCCCGGCGAGGACCAGGATGTCCGCGGCCATCACCCGCTCGTACAACGCTGGCCACTCGTCGCTGCCGAACCCGTGCTCGGTCATGTCCGGATACACGCCGGGCGCGATGTCGTGGTCGACGGCCCGGATCTCGGACGTGGTGACCCCCGCGGACATCATGATGTCCGCGCTCTTGTCGATCAGCCCCTGCGTATGACTGAGCTGCGGCGAGGGCTTGAGGGTGCAGTTGACGAACAGCGCCGTCAGGTCGTCGAAGCGGTAGGGGGCGTTGGCGGAGGTCGAAGGCGAGGCAGTCATGGGGGCAGCGTCTCGCGCAAAACCCCCTTTGTCCGCATACGACGCACCTTCATATGTCGTGGGAGGCCGGTGTCGCGTCACCACTCGGCGATGAGCGGGCTGTCCGGTTCGTGGCGGCGCCAGGCCTCGTTGAGGCGGATCAGGCGGTCGGGGGCGGCGATGCCGCGCACGGTGGCGATCCGGCCGTCGGCGATGTCGAAGGTCACCGCGCCGACGACCCGGTCGCCGGGCACGAAGAGGATGGCGGGGGCGCCGTTGACGAGCGCGTAGTGGACGGCGGGCGTGCCGCCGGCGAGCCGCCGCTTCGCCGGTGTGCCTTTGAAACCGGCCCGGGCGATGGCGGCGATGCGCTCCGGAGTGTCGTAGCGCAGCAGCGTCTCGGTCAGGCCCGCGCCGTCGGAGATCGCGGTCGCGTCGTCGGTGAGCAGCGCCACCAGCTGTTCGGTGCGGCCCGAGGTGGCGGCGGCGAGGAACTCCTCGACGATCCTGCGGGCGGACGCCGGGTCGACCTCGCGGCCTCCGCGTCGCCGCGCGGTGGTGATGCGCCCCCGGGCGCGGTGCAGGTGCTGCTGGCTCGCGGACTCGGTGACGTCGAGGATCTCGGCGATCTCGGCGTGGCTGTAGGAGAAGGCCTCGCGCAGGACGTAGACGGCCCGCTCCAGGGGCGCCAGGCGCTCCAGGAGGGTCAGTACGGCCAGGGAGACCGACTCGCGCTGCTCGAAGGTGTCGGCGGGGCCGAGCATGGGGTCCCCGTCGAGGAGAGGTTCGGGCAGCCAGGCGCCGACGGTGCGTTCGCGGCGGGTCTGTGCCGAGCGGAGCCGGTCGAGGCACAGGTTGGTGACGACCTTGGTCAGCCATGCCTCCGGCACCTTGATCCGGCGCCGGTCTGCGCCCTGCCAGCGCAGGAACGCGTCCTGCACGGCGTCCTCGGCGTCCGCGGCGGAACCCAGCAGCCGGTACGCCAGCGAGGCCATCCGGTTCCGGCTGGCCTCGAACCGGCCGGTGTCGAAGCGATCAGTGGCGGTGCTGTCCACGCGGACCACTCCTAAAGCCTGTTGCAGAACGGCGTGAGGACCGCTTGGGACAACGACCGTCGCCGACCCGCCAGGAATCCGGACAAAACGAAGCACTAGACAGCCTGGATCATGGCGGAAAACCGGCGCTGATCGCGCTCTGCAACACTCTTTAGCTCGATCTTTGACCCGTACGGCGGGTCGCTGGGGCCCGTCCCAGGACCGGGCGGCTGCCGACGGCCGACGGCAGCCGCCTTCCCGGCCGCCCCGACGGCTGCGCGGGCGGGCCCGCGGCCCGGGCCGGCTACGCGACCGCCTGCTCGGCGGCCGCCTCCGGCACGGCGGCCAGGCGGCGCCTGCGCGTGGGCATGCCGAAGGTCGGGTGCGAGATGCCCCAGAGGGACATCTTGAGGATGCCCGACTTGATCCGGGCGGCCTTGCGGCCGCCCATGTACTTCGGCTTCGCTAGCGCCTCGTCGTCGACCATCTGCAGGATCGCGTCCCGGCGGCCGAGGCTGATGTGGTTGCCCAGGTAGCCCAGCTTGATGTTCGCGACCTTGCGGCCGGTCAGGCGCGCCACGATCGCGTCCGTGGCCTGCCGTCCGGTGTAGCCGGCCGAGGCGCAGGACATCGGCAGCGGCCGGCCGTTGTCGCCGATGGCATGGGCGCTGTCGCCGGCGGCGTAGACGTTCGGGTGCGAGACCGACCGCATGGTGCGGTCGACGACGATCTGACCGTTCCCGGTGACCTCCAGCCCGCTCGCGGCGGCGATGGGGTTGACCGTGAAACCGCCCGTCCACACGGTCGCGTCGGACGCCACGGACGTGCCGTCGGCGCACCGCACCCGCCTCGCCTCGACGGACGCGACGCTGGTGTGCTCCAGGACGGTGATGCCCAGCCGCTCGCAGGCCTGGCGCAGGTGGCCGCGGGCCCCGGGGGAGAGCCGGTCGCCCAGCTCGCCGCGGGCGATGAGCGTCACCGACAGGGAGGGCCGGGACTCGGCGAACTCGGTGGCGGTCTCGATGCCGGTCAGCCCGTCGCCGACGACCAGCACGTTCCCGCCTTCGCCCAGGCTGTCCAGGCGCTCGCGCAGGCGCAGCGCCGAGGGCCGGCCGGTGACGTCGAAGGCATGCTCCGCCACACCGGGGACACCGTGGTCGGCGACATGGCTGCCCAGCGCGTAGACGAGCGTGTCGTAGCCGAGCTCGGCGTCACCGTCGGCATCGGCCACGGCGACGACCTGTCGCTCGGGGTCGACGGCGGTGACACGGGCCAGCCGCAGCCGGACGCCCGTGCCCGCGAAGACGTCGGCGAGCTTGAGGGCCTCGATCTCCTGACCTGCCGCGATCTGGTGCAGCCGTAGCCGCTCCACGAAGTCCGGCTCGGCGTTGACCACGGTGATGTCGGTGTCCTCCGAGGACAGCCGACGGGCCAGGTTCCCGGCCACGTAGGCCCCGGCGTAGCCGGCGCCGAGGACGACGATGTGGTGGTTCATGTGGTGCTCCTGTGGTTCGCTTGCCCCCGGAAGATGAACGGAACGGCGCCCCGATTGCTGACAGGCACCTGTGGTGGGGGTGACACAGCGGCCGGTGCGACCTCGTGGACGGAGCTGCACGCGACGCCCTAGAGGCCGCCCCGCAGTGCTCGCGGCACCGAGACGGCGCAGCGGACACCGAGCCCGGCGCCCGGTCGGCCGCGACACCCGCACCGCTCCTCCCGGCGCATGCCCACCCCACCCCTCCGCCGTCGACGGGCCCAACGAAGGGCCGACCCCGAAAGGAACGAAACCGGCCTGCAGCGCTCCCGGCACGTGGCCCCCGACAGCAACCGTCCGGGACGGACACAGCCGGACACGCCGAAGGGGCCGGCCCAGGGATCTGGGCCGGCCCCTTCAGATGGGGAGCGGTCAGTTCGAGAACCGCTCCGGGAGCGGTGAAGGCGCGGTCACCGGGCGACGACAGCCTCCGTGTCCTCCGCCTTGTCCGCCTCAGCCACGGGAGCGGGCTTGTTCGGGCCGCGCAGGGCGATGTAGACGAGCAGCACGCCCATGACGGCGACGCCTGCCCACATGGACTGCTGCCATCCGTCGACATAGGACTGCTTCGCGGCGTCGACCAGGCTCTGCGCGTTCGAGCCCGCGCTGCCCGAGACCTCGACGGCGTTGGCGATGCCCTCCCGCGCGGTCTCCGCGGTCCCCTCCGGGATACCGTCCAGCTTGTCGTCGATGGCGTTGCGGTAGCCGGCCGTCAGGATCGCGCCGAGCATCGCGACTCCGAGCGCGGTACCGAACTCCCGGGTGACGTCGTTCAGCGCGGAGGCGACGCCCTGCTTCTCCTGCGGCAGGGACCGGGTGATGGCCTCGGTGGAGGGCACCATGGACAGGGCCAGGCCGAAGCCCATGACGACGATGCCGGGCAGGATCGACAGGTAGCCGTCGTCGACGGAGACGAACAGTGCCATGAGCGCCAGGCTGACGCCGATCAGCGCGATGCCCGCGCTCATGGTCGCGCGGGGGCCGATCTGCGCGGCCAGCTTGGGCGCCAGACCGGAGGCCATCATCATCGCGATGGCCAGGGGCATCAGCGCCGCCGCGGACAGCAGCCCCGACCAGCCGACCACGGCCTGGAGGAACGGGAAGAGGACCACGGCGATACCGCCCTGGACGCCGAAGACCACGACCAGCGTGATCGAACCGCCGGCCAGACCGCGCTCACGGAACAGGCGTACATCCAGCAGCGAGGCGTCCCGGCGGCGCAGCTCCCAGTACACGAAACCGACCGTGGCGACGAGGCCGACGGCGAGGCTGATCAGAGTGACGGGGGCGGTCCAGCCCTGCTCCGGCCCCTCCTGGAGGACGAAGATGAGGGCGGCCACGGCGACGACCGACACCAGTGCGCCGACGGTGTCGAAGGCGTGCGGGGACCGCTCGTGGGAGTTGGGGACCGACTTCAGCGTCATGGCCAGGGCGACGACGATCAGGAGCACGGGCAGGGCGAACAGCCAGCGCCAGTCGGCGACGTCCACGAGGAAGGCGGAGAGGAACATGCCCAGGATGCCGCCGCCTCCGGCAACGCCGGTCCATACCCCGATCGCCTTGCCGCGCTGCTCCTCGGGGAAGGTCGAGGTGATGACGGCCAGGGTGATCGGCATGATCGTCGCCGCGCCGATACCGCTGGCCACGCGCGCGCCGATCATCACCTCGGCGTTCGGGGCCACAGCCGCCACGACGCTCGCGACGCCGAAGACGACCAGTCCGCCGATCAGCATGGGCTTGCGGCCCACGCGGTCGCCGATCGCGCCGAGCGGCAGCAGCAGCGCGGACAGGGCGAGGGTGTAGATGTTGATGATCCACAGGACGGTGTTCTGCGAGGCGTCGAACTCGACGGCCATGTGCGTCTGGGCGACGTTCAGCCCGGACACCGATGCCATGACGGCCATCAGCGCGATCGAGACGGTGGTCAGGATCGCGCGCAGCTGACGCGCGTCCAGCGCGCCCCCGCCGCTCCCGTCGGCGTGGGCCGCCTGTGCAGGGTTCGTACTCATGGATTCCTCTCAAAAGGGCGTGCGGAGTCAGCGTCGGCGCCGGAGGGCCGGTGGCTTCCTGCGCCTGGGTCCGTGGGGAGCATTGCGACGGCAGGGGAGCCGACGGTGCACGACAACTCACCCATGGAGGAAGCAAGTTCGGCGGTCAGGGTGGGCAGGGCGACGGACGGGATCGTCGTACTGAAGCCGATGGCAAGGGACGCTGATCGTCAGATCGGTCAGCCCTAAGTCCCAACTTCTGACAGTCATGCGGAAATGGTAGCAGCTCTCAGTTGAGAGGGAGTCGAGAGTGGGTGGGCTCCCTCCGGAACCGCGATCCACGGTTGAATATCCGTTGTGACACGGAAACTTGCGGGGTTCGCCGAGGACGACCTACGGGCGCTGGCCGGCGATCGGTCCTTCACGCGGGGGCTGGGGTATCTGGACGCGGTGAGCGGCCTGGAGGTGGGGGAGGGCTCGGTCACCGCCGTCGTGCACGGCACTGATGCCTACGAAGTGGAACTCACCCTCGGCGACGGCGACGGCATCTCGGGCTGGTGCGACTGCCCGTACGGACAGGAAGGCAACTTCTGCAAGCACTGCGTGGCCGTAGGGCTGACCGTGCTGCGACGGGCCGAGGCGATCCCCCGTCAGCGGGCCGCGGCACGGGCACGGACCTCCGGCCTGGAGGCATGGCTCGCGGCCCTGTCACGTGACGAACTCCTGGCCCTGGTGCGGGAGCGGCTCGCCGAGGACCGGACACTGCGTCGGCGCCTGGAACTGCGCGCCGCCACCGCCCGCTCCGATCTCCACGCGGTCCGCGACCGGGTCCTCGCACTGATCGATCCGCGGCCGTTCGCCCGCTACGGGTACATCGAGTACGCGGACGCCCCCGGGTACGCGCAGCAGATCGCCGAGGCGGCGAGTGCCCTGAGCGCCCTGACCGCCGGCGGAGGGGCGGCGCAGGCGGTCGGCCTGGCCGAAGAGGCGCTGCGGGTGCTGGCGGAGGCGTACGAGGAGATGGACGACTCCGACGGCGTGGTCGGGGAGGCGGCCGCCGCGGTGGCCGAGGCCCATGTGAAGGCCTGCAAGGTCGCACGTCCCGATCCGCATCGGCTCGCCGAGTGGCTGGTCGGCCACATGCTCGGCGACGACAGCGGCGTGCCGGACCTGGACCCGCTCGACTACGCCGAAGTGCTGGGACCGGCCGGACTGTCCCGCATGCGTCAACTGGCGGCCGAGGCGAAGCGGCGCAGGCCGTCCGGCTGGGCGGAGCGGTACCTGATGGAATGCCTGGTCAAGGCGGCGGGTGACGTCGACGAGCTCGTCGAGCTGTACGCGCAGGACCTCCACCCGTCCGGCGCCACGCATCTGCGGATCGCCGAGGAACTGGAATCGGCCGGCCGCGCCGACGAAGCGCTCGCCTGGGCGGAGCGCGGACTGCGGGACTGCGCCGCCGAGGCACACATCGACGGCCGCCTGGTCGACCATGTGTGCGTCCACTACGCGAGGGCGGGACGGACGGCCGATGTGGTCGCACTGCGACGGGACCGGTTCCACGTCGAACAGTCCCTTGCCGCCTACCGGCAGCTGCGTTCCGCCGCCCAGGCGGCGCACTGCTGGGAGGCCGAACGCGTGGCGGCGCTGGCCGCCTTGAAGGCGGACGCTCGTCGTGAGCGCGGCAGCCGGTACGGCGGAACCCTACTGATCGACGCGCTGCTCGACGACGGCGACCTGGACGCCGCCTGGAAGGAGGCAGCCGGCCGCGCCCACGACGGGCAATGGGAGCAGCTCGCCGATCTGTCGCGCGAGACGCGTCCGGCTGAAGCCCTGACCGTCTACCTCCGGCTGGCCGAGAGCGCGAAGGAGCCGACCGGGGACCGCGCCTACGAGCGCCTGGCGAGGCTGCTGCTGGGTGCGCGTGACTGCCATCGCGCGCTGGGGACCGAGGCGGTGTTCACCGAGTATCTCGTCGGCCTGCGGACGGAACTGAAGCGCAGGCGGAAACTGATGACCGTCCTCGAGAGGCACGGCCTGTGAAGGCTCGACGGGTCTCCCGGCCGATCAGTCCCCGAGGTCGATCATCCGCACCGGCTGCCCGGTCGCACGGGCGATCGTCTCGAAGTCACGGTCGTGGTGCAGCAGCGTCAGCCCCGCCTCCTCCGCGGCAGCGGCGACGAGCAGGTCGACGGGACCGGCACTGCGATGCTCGCCCTTGGCGGTGAGCATCTCCTGGACGACGCGTGCGCGCCGGAAGACGCCCTCGGGCATGGGGCACCAGGTGTAGTGGGCGTTCAACGCCTGCTTCACGCGCTCCCGGTCCGCCGCCGAGCGTGCCGAGTAGAGGACTTCGAGTTCGGTGATGTCGCACAGGGCGACGAGCCCCGCCCCGATCCGATCGTCCCACTCGGCCGTCGTCCGCCCGAGAAGGACGCGGGCGAGGGCGGAGGTGTCGATCAGGTAGTCGGCGACGGTCACGCATCCGCCTCCGCGTCCCGGACACCGTCCCGCCCGCCGACAGGCCGGTACGTGCTCTTGTCGAGAAGAAGGTCGACATCCAACGCGCCTTCGGCGACCAGCTCCCGGGCCTCCCCGAGCGCCCGCAGCCGCCGATAACGGGCGGTGACCTCCCGCAGGGCGGTATTGATGGTGTCCCGCTTGGTGGTGGTCCCGAGCTCCTTGGCGGCGGCCTCCAGAGCCTCATCGTCAAGATCGATCACGGTGCGACTCATGACCCCTCCTTGTATATACACACTCGTATATCAATATACATGATCGAGTATGTATCTGCGGGGTGCATGCTGCCAGCCGCAGACGTCCGCCCCTCCAAGCCCGCTCCGCGCAGGGCCCGCCCTGCGGCCGACCGCCACTACGCCCGTCAGCGCCACCCCTGCCCACATGGACCCGGTTCCTCGGCCGACTTCCTCGCCCCCTACGTCGTCATCGACGGCACGGCCGCGTAGGAACTGACGTGTCGTTCCGGCGAGGAACGGGGTGTTGCGCGGGACAGCCACAACCAGCGCGCGCCACGACTGCCGGACTCGCGCGTTGCGCAGGAAGCCGGCCAGAACGAAAACTCGGCATGCAGGGGCGTGTCGGGCATGTCCCTGGACGGAATCGATCTATTCACCCACGTGCATGCATCTCGCCGCCCGCGACCACGTTCTATGCACCCAGAATGCATGCATCGGCCGCGTTTTCGCAGGTCAGCGCGTTGCGTCTATCTGTTCTTTAGGCGTGCGCCCGCAGATCCCTCCTCCGCCCCCCTCCCCACCACTCCGTACAGCCGAGCAACCGCCCACGAGCGCGAGCGGGACAGGACTACCTGCGAGCGTCCCTGGCCCACGACCGCTCCCGACAACCTCCTGCCCGCGACCTCGGCCACCGAAAGTCAGCCACGACGATGCGGCTGGCCTCAAGACCAGGCACGCGTGTGTACGGCGACCCCCCGCCGGGCACAGCCACGCCTTCGCGTTGATGAGGCAAGAGGAACCACCGACTGCCTCAGCGTGCTGAAGAACCTGGTCGAGAGCCGATGACCAGAGGGCGCCATGCCCGGGTAGGGCCTACCACTGCCTCAGCACTCTTCTTACAGATAGGCGCAAGCCTGTGAACTGCGAAAACGCGGCCGATCTATTCCATAGGAGGCATAGATCTCGACTGCAGGAGGGGAGTTGTATTCCGACTAGCGGCATAGATCGTGTCCGTCAAGGAGGAGTCGGCGTCACTCGAATAGATCCCCGCAAAAGTTGTGTCTCCTGGTAATTTTTGACGGTCGGAACGATCAAAGGCGCAGGTCACGTGCCTACACCTGCAAGGCGCCCGGCCTCGTCGGCGGTAGCCCCACAGCGCCTTGCCCCTGTCCCGTCCGCGGCCCCGTCGGACGACGTGCTTCGCAGCATGGTCGAAGCGCTCGACAAGGTCGCCGCCAACGGCGGGACCATCACAGCTGACGCGCCGAAGCAGAAGTACCAGTTCTTCAGTGGCAACCACACCAATGTGGATCAGGTGATCCAGGCCAACCTGTGGCGATTCGGGCTGACCGGCATGGCTCGCAACCTGCTGGACCACATGAGCACCGAGCACGACGAGGACGGGCAGGTCGGCGCGACGCAGGCGCAGCTCGCTGCGTACTTCGGCTGCTCGCAGCCGAGGGTGAGCAAGGCTCTCGGGGAGTTGTCCAAGCACCACTTCGCCTGGAAAATCCGGAGGGGAGTGGTCCAGGTGAACCCGACCTACACCTACCGGTGGGGCAGCGGAAAGCATCGATCCCTGACGATCAAGATCGGGGCGGAGACGCTTCGAGAACACGCGATCGTGATCCCGGAGGCAGGGAGGCCGTCATGAGCATCGCACTCGTCCGTAACCCCGACATGTTCGAGAGGCTGCCTGACGCGGGCCTGGGCAGGACAGCTCGTGAGGTGTTCGACATCCTCCAAGCCCGCCAGGAGCCGGGCGGTCTCGTCCGCATCACCCAGAAGGAGATCGCCGGTCGTCTCGGTATCGGTGTGCCATCGGTGTCGCGCGCCATAGGGGATCTCAAGGACCGTGGCCTGGTCCACCCGCGCACTGTTCACGGCAAGGTGCAGATTCACCCGCTGTTCGCCGCCTACGAGTCGGCAACGCACATGGTGAACCATCTCAAGGACCCGAGCACACACCTGTGGCCACTGAACTTCCCTGGCAGGGCGATGCCACTGCCTTCCGGCTCAGACCCCCGCTCGGGCACCTCGTTCGACCCGGACCCCGATGGCGGTGAGTCAGCTCCACTGCCAGAGACTCCACCAAGCCGCCTCCGCCTGGCCGGCTGACGCGGCGGCCTCGGTGTGCCGGAGACGTACGGTCCGGCTTCAGCCACGCTAAAGCCGGCTGAAGACATCACCCAGCCTGTGACGCTCGATTGCGCGGAGTCGGCTCGGCCCCGGCCCGCCGAATGGCACGCCGCTGAGAAGCAGTGGTGGCACCCCAGATGCCGTCGTCCTCGCCGTGCTCGATCGCCCAGGTGCGACACGAGAGAATCACCGGACACCGGCGGCACACCGCACGAGCCTGAGAGGCCGACGCCTCCGCAGCGGAGGAGTCGCTCAACGGAAAGAACAGCTCCGGATCCTCTCCCACGCACGCGGCCCTGCCACGCCAGTCGAGATCGGCCGGTGATGTAGGGGATGAACGGTCCATCACACACCTCTGCTGAGCCCGACTGAAACAGCCAGGGCGGCCACATCGGCACACAGGTGCCAATGGCCCGGCAGAGGTTCGCGCCATTTTATAGCCCTTTACATGGAAATCACCACGCCCTTCCCCGCACGACCGCCCCTGACCCAAGATCGCTCCCGACAACCTCCCGCCCGCGACCTCAGCCACCGAAAGTCAGCCACGGCGATGCGGTCAGCCTCAAGACCAGGCGCGCGTGTGTACGGCGACCCCCCACCGGGCACAGCCACGTTTTCCAGTTGCTGCGACATCAGCGAGCAGCGCACGGTGCGCCGACGGACGGAGTGTCCCGGTGGGAGTACTGGAGGGGCACCGAACGGTGCACACGTGCCTGGTTCCTGGACCGTATATAGAGGACGCGCCCCCCGCAGGGCTTTGACCTGCGAAAACGCTGGAATCAACGGCATCCTACGATGCCTATATCGGCATCCTAGGATGCCGATACATGGCGCCTATGGTCATGTCGTCTGGCGTCACCGAACGAACCTGCGGGTTCGCCCAGTTACCAGACACGACATGTCGCCTAAGGTAACGTTGAGATCATCGGGAAGCTCGAAACGAACGCCCAGGTCAGGGGTTGCAGGTGCCAGAGCGCAGCGGTAGAAGGCGCGGCCGAGAGCTGGTCAGCACGGCAACAGGTGAGGTCCACGAACTGGTGGATCACGACGACGAAGATGATCGCCGGTCATACAGCTTTGGCGGCCGCCACGGTCAGTTCAGCTTCCCGAGGGTCCTGGCCATGCTCGCAGCGGAGTCCGGTATCACCGGTGATCAGTTCAGGCTGTTCTGGTACTGCGCGATCATGACGTACGAGAAGGGTGGCGCCACCGCCGGGGAAGCCGCCAAGTTCCTGGGCCTTACTCCGCAGGCCACGCGAAGGCTTGCGAAGGAGCTACTCAAGCACAAGATCTTCCTCGTGGAAGAGGTCATCGGCCGGACGATCAAGTACAAGGCCACCCCACACATCGTCTCCAGCCTGTCCGGTAGGGAACAATCGGAACTGGCTGCCAACTACAACCTGCCGACCGTGCCGGGGCGCTCCGACACTGCACCGAAGGGTCCGAAGAATGCCTCGCCAAAGCCCGTACCCGGAGCTCGACGCTCTGCAGTGCAGAACAAGCGGCCTGCCGCACCTGAAGCAGAACTTGGTGATGACGTACGCGATCCTGGGCGGGTTCGACCACACCGTCGAGCGAACGGCGGCTGAGCTGGCCGAGCGTATAGGAGTTCCACGGTCGCACTTCTCCCGCGCCCGCAAGGAACTCGAAGAGGAAGGCTGGCTGGAGTACGTCTACAGCGAGGGCCAGGTGCCGTTCTTCCGCCTCGGAGAGAAGGCCACCGGCCGCGATGTCGTCGTGCAACTGCACAGCAGGCCTACGGCCTGACCCACAGCGAGCGGTGCCACGGCGCGGAGGCCGCGCCGGGCGTGGCTGCGCCGGGGGATCGTCTCAGGCTCGGGCATGAGCGTGCCGATGTGGCCCCCTTTCGGGGCCGGACGATCGGGGCTTTGCCGGGACGGCCGCCGGGGCGGCGGTCTCCTCCTGGGCGGATAGGGAGCCCCGCTGGAGACTGTTTCCCGATGCGTAGGAGATCGCTTCCCGTTTCTCGTCCGGCGCTTCGTTATGTGCTGCGGTGTTATTCGCGTAGTGCCTCGACGGCGGCCCGGGGGAACCGTCCGAGTGGTCCGGGTGACAACCCTCGGCGTTCGGCGGTCACCTCGAACTTGCCGACCGGCCATCCCAGCAGTGTCGCGGCTTCCTGGGGCGTCAGACTTGCCTCGGTCCAGGCGTGGCGCTCGCGGACGACGGCGGCGATGTGTTCCTCGGGGAGCTTGTCGAGGGACTCCAGGGAATACATGGGGTGTCCCTTGAACTCCCCGACGGGGTGCAGCAGTCCCTGGGCGGCGAGGGTGTGGACATCGACGCGTTCGACGTCCCTCTTGGTGCGCTCGGCGAGATATTCTGCCGCTTTGATCGAGCCGTGGCCCGGATGGTCTCCGACAGCTGCTCGGATCTCTTCGATGCGCTCCGGCAGGGTATGGGCGGAGGTCTCGGTCCAGCGCTTGCCGTCGACATCTGGTGGCGGGATCACGCCCAGTTGCACGCCGCGGGGAACCTGCCAGTTCTCCAGCCCCAGCCACTTGGCCAACTGGACGGGGCCGAAGACTCGCCCCTTGTCGGCCCTGCGGCTGCCGGCGCCCGTCCTGGCGTCTTGAGAAGAGGGTGCTGACACGTCGCCGCTGAGGGCAGCGGCTATGTCTTCGAGGCGGTCGGGCAATGTCTTGGCCAGCGTGAGCGACCATCGTTCCTCGTCGATGTCGGGAGGCGGTATGAGTCCGCGGGCCTGGGCCCGGCGAAACTGCCGCGGTTCCAGTCCCAGCCAGCGGGCCAACTGATGCGGACCGAAGTCCCGTTCACTCGCCATATTCCCCCCTGGTGAGGTCATCGCTCACTCCTGCGCGCAGCTCCGGCAAAGCCCGCAGGCCGGCCAACGATCACCCTATGCGTCAGGCGCTGCGGGCGGGAATGGAATGACCGTCGCGCGGGATCTTGTCGGATCCGATCGTGGGACTCCAGGCTTTAGAAGTCATCTCATTTGGTGAGTCGGCGGTAGCAGATGGGGGTGCAGGCGATGGCGGCGAAGGCGAGGAAGTGTTCGGCTTTGCGTTCGTAGCGGCGGTGGAGCCTGCGGCAGCCGGCGAGCCAGGCGACGGACCGCTCCACGACCCGGCGGTGACGGCCCAGATGGGTGGAGGACTCGACGCCACGTCGGGCCAGGCGGTGCGCGATGCCCCGGCTGCGGAGCCATTGCCGCAGGTGGCGGTAGTCGTAGCCCTTGTCGCCGTGCAACTTGCCGGGCCTGCGTCGGCGCGGACCACGGCGCGAGCGGATTGGCGGGATGCCCCGCACGAGCGGCTCCAGGCCCTGGCTGTCATGCATGTTCGCCCCCGAGATGCCCACCGGCAGGGGCAGTCCGGTCGGCTCGGTGATCAAGTGGACCTTCGACCCGTACTTGCCCCGGTCGACAGGATTCGGACCCGTCAGGTCCCCCTTTTCAGGGCCCGCATGTTCACCGAGTCGATCACGCAGCGGGACCAGTCCAGCTCGCCGCGGGAGCCGAGCTCGTCCAGGACCAGGCGATGGAGCTTCGCCCACACCCGGGCCTTCGACCACTCGGCGAACCGCCGGTGAGCCGTGGCTCCCGACGGTCCGAACGAGGCGGACGGCAGCTGCTGCCACGTGCAGCCCGATGTGGCCACGAACACGATCGCGGCCAGCACTTCCCGGTCACCGTGCCGACGTCGGCCGCCACCCTGCGGACGGGTCGGCGCCTCCGGCACCACCCGCTGGAACAACTCCCACAACTCGTCCGGCACAAGCCGCTCAACGATCCCCACACCGGAAGCTTATCGAACACTCCAAATGAGATGACCTCTTAGAGGGCGCTGGAAGTTTCCCGACGTCGTGCTCTCGCAGAGGTCATGCCGAGGGTCTGGGTCTGTCCGGCGGGCGGATGAGGAAGCAATCCGGTGGCCACCTCCTCCGCGACGTCCCAAAGGGCTGTCGGCTTTTGCAGTCAGGGGTTCCGGAAGCCTTGCGTTTGGGTTAATGATCAACAGCTAGGGGTGGAGGGAGTGGTCGGCCCGTGCTGGAGTGGGGGAGCTGGTATGTCGGTCCAAACGGTGCCTACACGGCCAACGTTCGGCACGTACGTGGTCATGGCGGTGTGTACTGGTGTCGCGGCTGTCCTGCTAGGGACGCTGTACCTGATCTACCGGGACATGGCGATCACTGGAGGCTGCGGATCGCGGTACGGCGTCACATGTTCCGGGAAGCAGTCCGCGCACATCTTCGCGGGGCTCGTGGTGATGCCTGCCTCCGTGGCCTGCGTCATGTTCTTGAACTGGGTTGTCTTCCGCCCGTACCGCCGGGGGCATGAGGCATATCGCCTCATCAGCCCGCTTCTTCTGGCGGCGGGTGCCGTGGAGTTGTTCGTAGCGGATGTTCCCCTGGGCAGTGCGGCCACGCTTCTCGGCGCCATCGGGGTTCTCCTGGCCTTCCGTAAGCCGGTCGGTGTGCGGGGAATGGTGTGGGGGCTGAGCCAGGACCGCGTCGTAGCGCTGACGACCGACCCCGAGGCGGAACCGTTGTCCACGGGCCAGAACGTACTCTTCCTGTGCGCCAACGCCATCGGGACGACGCTGGGACTGTTGGGAGCCGATCGGCTGATCTCGTTGCTGGGATGAGTGGAGCCGACCGGTCCACGGTCCGACGACCACGCCATTTCCTACGCGTGCAAACGCTGGTTCAGGGAGCAGGTGGCCGATCCCACTGAACCGCTGCGGTACCGCGTTTGAGCAGGGAGAACCTGAAGCGGTGGAATGATTCCGACGTGGCTGCTGTGATCACGGCGTCGAAGCCGTCCTGGATAGGTCCGTTCACCGGGTTGAGCTTGCGTCAGTTCGGCAAGCAGATCACCGCGCTGCGGCGGAGGGGACGTACCCGGTTCGCAGGGGTCGGCCGTGGAGCCTGCCGTTGGAGGATCGTGTGCTGCTGGTCGGGGAAGTTGCCGAGGGCCGCAGGCGCCTCGGCCGGACCCCTTGACCACGGGCGAATCCCCTTGCCACGGCGGGGCCGGCCTCTTGTCCTGAGCGCCGCCGCGGCCCTGCTGGGGGCAAGTTGCAGGGCAAGTTGTGCGGCCAGTTGCAGGGCAAGCCGGCCGTGTGCGGTGCGCTGGCTGCCAGGTGGTCCGCGAGCGGGTCACGCGCGGACGACCTGGGCGACGCCGACGATGATCGCGGTGAAGACGCCGAGGGCGACCAGGGCCAGGGTGATCGGCTCGAGCAGGACCGGGCGGCGGTAGGCGATGTAGCCGAGGCCTCCGGCCAGGGCGAGGACGACGACGGTGACGAGCAGCGCGACGACGACGGCGAGTACGGCGAGAACGGACACAGGGTCCCCCCTTGGGATTCGGGCACGAGGCGGGCCTGCGTGCTGTGGTGGACGGCGCAGCGTCGGTGGTGCTGAAGGCCTGATGCGGTACTGATCCCGCAGGCCCGTGACGAGGTGGGGGCAGATTGCTGGACGGGGGAGTTAGGCCCGCAAGGGGGGCTTGACCGGCGCGGTTGCGGCTGGAGTGACGACACGGTCATGTAGCCGGTGATGTCCCAGGCCCTCCAGAACGTCCCTGGTGCGTCGAACGCGGCCTGGCCGGGCGGCCCGTGGTTCACGGGGGCGGGCAAGTCGTATACGGCCGGGGTGATTTGCAGTGTTCCGGCGTGGGACGGGGCGGGTGCGGACATGCTGGTACTCCTCCTGCACGCAGCGGGTGATCCGGCCGGCCGGAGGCGGTGCTCCTTGGGCGGCTTCGCATTCACCTTGGAGGAGGGAGGAATTGTCGCGCTAGTGGAGAAAACCGCAGGTCAGCCCGGAAAGAAAGAAACAATTCCAGGGCGGGCCGCGGCGGGGGGTGTGCTGTGTCCGACTCGGCGAACGGCGCGGGGGACGAGCCGGGAAGAGGGCTGCCGGCCAAGAAGAGTGGTCCCGGTCCGGGGCGGCCACGCGGCCCGTTGCACGGGCCGCCGTCGCGGCGAGAGCTCGCGAGACTGCTGCGCGAACAGTTGTTTGATCCGCTGAAAACGGCGGGGTGGCCGTTGCAGCGGATCAGCGATCATCTGCGCGAGTCGAAGGTGGACGGCGCCCGCCTTGCGACGCTGAGCCGGATCTCCAGCGGTGAGCGGCTCCCCTCAACGAAGGTTCTTCACGCGCTGCTGGATCTGGTCGGCCAGGTGGCGGGCCGGCCGGTGCCGGGCGAGGCGCGGCAGCAGCTGCTGGCACTGCGGTTACAGGAGCTGGCGGTCGTTGATCCGAAGAGCTACGAGATAGAGATCCTCAGGCAGACGACCGTCCAGTTGGATCGGAGATGCGAGGGCCAGATCGACCGGCACAGCGACGGTGCCATGCCCGCCGAAGCGGACGACGGCGGCGCGGAGGCGACGGACGATGGTGAGTCGAGGCTGCCGTATCCGGTGCTGGCCCTGCGCGCGGACACCGTTGCGCATGTCGAGGACGTCGCCGCCGCCGGCGTGCCGCTGCCGGCGGGGCTGATGGAACCCGAACCCGACAGCAGGTCGACCGTGATGGGCGTGCTGTACGAGATCCACGACGTCCTGGGCCACATCTCACGGGCCCTGGACCGGGCGCTCGCCGAAGCGGACACAGAACCCGATGACGTCCCGCCCCCAGCCCCGAGCCCGATGCCGAGTGCGCCGTACGCACTCGACCCACTCGACCCCACCCCTGCCGAGAGAGACGGTTGCGTGGTTCCCGCCATGACCGTGGTGCTGGTCGTGGCGCTGCTCGTCCTGGGCTCCGTCTACATGGTGCCGTTTGTGAAGAAGCAGTGGGAGGCGGCGGAAGCCCGGGAATCCCCATCGGCCACCGTCACGGCCACGGCCACGGCCACCTCGACAGGCGGCTCCGGAGGCACAGGAGGAGGAAGCGGCGGAGCCCCCGGACCGACACCCACACCTGAGATCACCAAAGATCGCGATCCCTCCCCGAGGCAGTCGACCAAGAAGCCGCCCACCGAGACCCAGAGCAGCGACCCCACCATCACCATCACCGATCCGCCGGAGGAAGAGAGACCGGTGCTGGGCGGGCGGGGCATGAACGCCGAACCCCGGCTCGACAGCGCCGACTGCTCCCAGCCGGTCGTGTTCACGTTCTTCGCCGCCGCGCAGCGCCCGGGAACCATCGACTTCGCCTGGCACGCGGACGAACAGCTCATCGCCCGCGGGGTGCAGGACCGTACAGGAACGATGACCTTCACCACCACCAACGAGCAGCAGGACCAGTTCAGCGTTCAGCTGACCGGAACCCAGCCTGGAGAACGTGTCCAGGGCAGCATGACCGTGGAAGTGACCTCACCCGAGGCGGACCAGGGCACCACCAGCGCCTACATCGACATCACCTGCATCTGACAGGTGTGAAACAAGCCCGCTCCGGGCCGTGGGTGACGGGCGGCCGGAGCAGGGGGCAATGCTGCGTGCGTGAGCAGTGTGTAGCGGTGTGTGGCGAGAGCTGTCCGTGTGGCGTACGGCGGATGACGGGGCAGTGGTTCACGGTCTGGAGGACGCCGCCGACGACGGCGGCGAAGACACCGAGTGCGGTGAGGGCGATGCCGGTCGGCTGGCGCAGGCCGGGGCAGCGGTGGCCGATGCCGTCGGCGCGATCGGCAAGTGCATCTGCCGGTGGTCGTCTTGGTCTCGGTGCTCTCGTGCCATGACCTGAGCAGTTATTTAGTTCAACGAGAAATTGATTGGAGTCGATATTCCGCCACCCCTGGACTATGGAATGGCGGATTCTTTCTCGGTCTCAAATGCTTCCTCAAATTCCCCTCAGGGGTTCTGGTATTCGCTTGGTTCGGAGGATGCGGTGTACGTAGTTTCGTGGTCATCGATCGCCACGGGGGCGGTTCACCTGAAAGGGTGTCACATGGGCATCGGCACACGGCACGTCTCGACCAGCGCTGCCACTGCGCTGCTTCTCCTTTTCCCAACCCTGGGGACTGCGGCAATCGCCGCTGAGGCGCCCGTGGAGGACCCGGCCGCGCCAGAGAGCCAGACGGCGGAGTTAAACGATCTGGATTGGGAGGACGGGATCGAGTATCCGGTGGACGACCGGGAGGTGCGACGGTGTGATGGGCCGTCGACCTGGATCAAGATCACGTCGAAGAAGTCATACCACGTTCCCTCATGGTGGAACGGCACGAAGTACAAGGACGGCCCCGGCGGCACAATGACCGTCGAGGTCACCAAGAGCGGCACCATCAGCGGCGAGATCACTCTGGGTGCCGAGGCGGAGTTCAAAGCAGTCGTCGCCAAGGCGAAGGTCAGCGTCAGTGGAAAGATCGCGGCGAGCGTGGGGGTCACTGTCGGCCATCGCTACACCCACGACGTTCACCGCAACAAGTACGGGCACCTGCAGTACGGTGCATGGGGCTACAAGGTGGCCTGGGAGAAGTACCGGTCCAGTGGAAATGGATGTGACGATGTAAAGATCGGCAGCGGCAAAGCAACCCTGCCCACGACCGAGACCGGATGGCGATTCTGGGAGACTTCCTCATGACCTTATCCGTATTCAGGTCCGGCTTCATGGCCTGTGTCGTCGCCGCTTCCGCGTTCCTCCTTGTCTCATGCACCTCCGACAAGGACACGGCTGGTTCCTCTTCGTCATCCACCGCCACCACCGAGGCGCCGAGCGTCCCCGCCCCCACTGCGCTGGAGGAAAAGCTCACCGAACAGGTCGAGGCAGCCGTTGAAAGTGTCCACGAGGGAACGATGGTGGAGTCCGGCGTGGAACGCGTCAGCGAGGGCATCCACACGGAGCCCGTACTGGGCAAGGGGGCTACCTACCGCCTCAATCTGGCCTGTGCTGGGAAGGGAAGCGCCCAGCTGCTGTTCACCCCCGCAAGCGCAGGTGAGAAGGCCACTGTGCCGTGTGACGGATCCGTCGTGCAGCAGCGCGTCACCACGGATAAGCCGGTGCGTATCGATGTCAATGGCGATGTGGGAGCGACCGGCATGATCGCTTGGCAGATCGACAAGATCTGAGCCGGGCGGCCGCTCAGACGGCGGACGACTGGGCGGGGCTGACGCCGCGCCAGCGCCGGGCCCGTCAGGTCGCCCGCATGATCGTGGCGGCCGGGGGAGTGCGGGCGCGGTCGATGTCGTCGCGCTGATGGACGTCGAGGGCGCGCTCGGCGTCAGTCGGACCACGGCCGGGGAGTTGCGCCAGGAGGCGGCGGAGCTGCTGGCGGGCGGGTACGACCTGGCGTCGGCGTACGTGCCCCGTACCGGGGGCTGATCCCTGCGCGTTGTACGCGAGTGTGGGCGGCACCCGACCTGGGGTACCGCCCGCAGTCATGTGCAGCCGCTGGTGCGGTGACGCGTGGTCAGCCGCGGCGGGACCACCAGCGCCGCCGCTCGCCGGGCTGCTCCTGGTCGCGGTGTTCGTCGGCATCCTGCGACGCGGCCGGGTCCGACCGGGGCTGGTGCGGGGACGGCCGGACCGGCGCCGACGGGGTGGGCGGGCTGGGGGATGGCCGGCCGCTCGGGCGCGGGCGTGAGCGCCTTCAGCGCCTTCTGGAGGTCGGCGATGTGCTCGGCGCGCTCGTCCAGGCGCTCGCGCAGGTTGCGGGCCTCGTTCTCGGCGAGCTGGGTGCGCAGTTCGGCGACCTCGCCGGGCCCGGCGGCCGGGGCGGGGGCCTCGTCCTGGGCGGGTTCAAGGTCCGGCGGTGCCGGGGCGTTGAGCCGGAAGCCGGCCGCGAGCAGGTCCTCGACCGGGATCAGGTACCCGTCCTTGCCGTCCTCGACCGTGCCGGGCAGGGCGCCGACCTCGCGGCGGCGCCGGATCGTCGTGCGGCTCACGCCGCAGGCGGCGGCCTGGCTCTGGGACAGCATGGGTCGAGAGGTGCTCATGGCCCCGTATCCTCCCCCGACCACGCCGTGCCGCACATCCTGTCCGGCACACAGGGTCGCTGCGTGTCCACCGCTCTGACCTGCTGTGGTCGGGCCTGTGGTCGGGGGCAGGGTGCCCGTGGTCGGGGCTGGGCAAGCCTTCCTCGGGCCGCCGACTTCGGGACTTCCGGAGTTCGGGAGTTACAGACTTCGGGAGTCCCGGACTCCCCAAGTGCCGGTCCTGGGACCCAAGCCGCGGCCTGTGGCGAGTTGCTTCCTCGGTGGGCTCCATCGTTGTGTGGACAGTGGGCTGCACCGTTGCACCGAGAGTTGCACCACTCCCTCGGCTGCGGGTCTGCCTGGTCGGGCCGGTGCCGGAGGTTGGGACGAATTTGGAGCGGATATCCGGTGTCTTTCTGCCGTGGCGGGCCGGTGCGCCGGTCAGGGAGGATGCCGGGCATGGTCTCTGACCAGAGCGTTGTTGCTCTGCGGCCGGCGCATTCGATGCCCGTGGTGGCCGGTGCCGGGGCGGCGATCGGTGTTCTGGGCGGGATGATCGGGCTGGGCGGCGCTGAGTTCCGGCTGCCTTTGCTGATCGGCCTGTTCGGGTTCGCCGCGCTGTCGGCGGTCATCCTGAACAAGGCCATGAGTCTGGTCGTGGTCCTGGTCGCCCTCCCGGCCCGTCTGGCCGGGGTCCCGGCCGCAGAGGTGGCCGCGCGCTGGCCGGTCGCGGTGAATCTGCTGGCCGGCAGTCTGCTCGGTGCGTGGGCGGGGGCGAGCTGGGCGGTGCGGATGCGCAGCACGACCCTGTACAGGGTGCTGGCGGCGTTGATGGTGCTCATGGCGGCCGCCCTGATCGTCACCCACGCCACCACCCTGGACACGCTCGCGCTGCCGCTGTGGGCCCAGGTCCCCTGCGGCGTCGTGGCCGGGTTCGGCATCGGTGTGGTCGCCGCGATCATGGGCGTGGCGGGCGGGGAGCTGCTGATCCCGACGATCGTGCTGCTGTTCGGGGAGGACATCAAGACCGCCGGGAGCCTGTCCCTGCTGGTCTCCCTGCCGACCATGCTGGTCGCCTTCGCCCGCTACAGCCGCGACGGCAGCTTCGCCGTCCTCGGCGCGAACCTCCGCTTCACCGCGCTCATGGCCGCGGGCTCCGTTGCCGGCACGGTGCTCGGGGGGCTGCTCCTGGGCGTGTTCCCGGACCTGGTGCTCATTCCCGCGCTGGCCGTGATCCTTCTCGTCTCCGCGGTCAAGCTCGCCCGTCACGACTGATGCCGCCGCAACGACGGGGAGACCGGTCCCGGCTGCTGCCGGGACCCGTGGATAGGACCACGGGTCCCGGCTCCGGCGGCAACATCTCCTGAACCATCTCCTGAAGCGGCTCCTGATCCAGTTCCTGATGCATTTCCTGATCGAGCCTCCGGGCCGTCCTCGCAATGCCGCAGGTGACCATGAGGGTTCGGGTGTGGTCGGGGTCGGACATCCCCCTCAGAGCACCCCACGACCGCCTCGCCTGGAAGAAGGAAGGGAGGGCGGGCGGGACGTGGGGAGCGCTTCGGGGGATCGGCCGGCGTTTTCCTGTGCCGCGCTCGGCGGGGCCTCGCGCACCGGGCACGCCGTGCCCGGATGTCGCGGTAGAGGTTGCGCAGCCCTCCAGCGCGTTCCCGCGTCCTTGCAGGTCAACCCCTAGAAATTGGTGGGCTGCCGGCCGGACGGGCCGGGAAGAGAATAGGGGCACCGTGGGGTGCATGAAGGTCCGCCTGCTGGCCCGGGCATCGGTCAGGCTCGACGGCTGGGGAGTGCGGGCGGATTCACTCCATCGGAGCCGCCGGGTCCACGCTAGTGGTCCTTGCCCGACCCAACGGCGCCCGTCCTCCTTCCGCCCTGCGGATGCGACGTGGGTCAAGCCGTGGCCGGGCGCGGAGCGGGGCGGCTGTGGGCCTCGGGGATGCGGCTCGGCAGATTGGGCCTGTGCGAGGTATGGCGCGGCGCCCGGTACCCGGTGCACACTGCGCAACGCGCGTAGAAGTGACATGCGGCGGAAACCTTCCGGTCTCCCGCGTGCAACCCGGCCCGCCTAGAACTGCCCTGCCGCCATGGCGTGTCCCCCACACACCCGGTGCGGTGCTCCGCGAACCGTCCCCAACCGCTCGCGAAAGGCACCCTCATGTCACCTCGTCACATACCTGCCAGACGTCCCCGCCGCACCGCCGTGCTCGGCGCCGCCTTCCTGGCCGCCGCCCTGACGCTGGCAACGCTCACCACCGCCCCCGCGGCGAGTGCCGCCGCCTCGGTTCCGTCGCAGGGATCGCCCACACAGCTCGACGTAGGCAACTGGAACGTCGAGTGGCTCGGTGCACCGGACTTCGGCCCGACCGACGAGGCGCTCCAGCAGCAGAACGTCCGCGACGTCATGGCGGGCGCCGACATGGACGTGTGGGGCCTCTCCGAGGTCGTCAGCAGATCGGCGTTCGACACACTCGTGGCCGGCATGCCCGGGTACACCGGGGTCGTGGCCAACGACCCGGTCGTGACGAACGGTGCGCAGTACTACTCGGACTTCGGCGACACCGAGCAGAAGGTCGCCCTCGTCTGGCGCTCCAGCATGGCCACCCTGGTGAGCGCGAAGGTCATCCTGACCGGCCAGAACAGCAACTTCGCCGGGCGCCCGCCGGTGGAGTTCACGCTGCGCGGCACGTTCGACGGTGTCACCCGCGACCTCGTCTTCATCGTCCTGCACGCGAAGGCCGGGTCCACCCAGGACGCGTGGAACCTGCGCAACCCCGCGTCGCAGGCCCTCAAGTCCTACCTCGACACGACCTACCCCACACAGAACGTCTTCGTCGTCGGTGACTGGAACGACGACGTCGACACCTCCATCACACCCCAGAAGGCTTCGCCCTACGCCAACTTCGTGAACGACCCGGCGCGCTACACGTTCCCGACGCGGGCCCTGTCACTGGCGGGCGTGGCGTCGACGACGGGCTACCCGGACTTCATCGACCACCAGCTCACCACCAACGAGGTGCAGGCGAAGTACGTCGCCGGCTCGGCGACCGCCTTCCAGCCCCAGGCCTACGTCCCGAACTACGCGACGACGACGAGCGACCACTACCCGGTCCTGGCCCGCTACAACTTCACCATCGGCGGTGGCGGCGCGAACCAGCAGCCCACGGCGTCGTACACGCACTCCTGCACCTCTCTCAACTGCACCTTCACCGACGCCAGCACCGACCCTGACGGCAGCGTCGTGAGCCGTGGCTGGGACTTCGGCAACGGCCAGACCTCGACGGCGACGAACCCGAACGTGACCTACGCGTCGGCCGGAACCTACCCGGTCTCGCTGACCGTGACGGACAACGGCGGGGCCACCCACACCACGACCCAGAACGTCACCGTCACCACCGGCGGTGGCGGCGGACCCGCCGACATCATCATCAACGAGGTGCTGGCCAACGAACCGGGCAGCAGCACAGACGGCGAGGCCATCGAGATCGTGAACACCGGCGGCACGGCGATCAGCATCGCCGGCTGGACCGTCCGGGACGCCTCGGCAGTGCGGCACACGTTCGCGGCCGGTACGACACTGCAGCCCGGCAAGGCGATCACCGTGTTCGGCGCGGGCTCCGCGATCCCCGGCGGCATCGCGGCGGTGGCGGCCGGCACCGGCGGCCTCAACCTGTCCAACAGTGGTGACCAGGTCATCCTGCGGGATTCGGCCGGAGCGACGGTCCAGTCGATGAGCTACACCTCGAGCCAGGCGAACTCCGACGGGGTGTCCGTCAACCGAAGCCCCGACGGCTCGGCGACCGGCGGCTGGGTCAAGCACAACACCATCAGCTCGCTGTCCCGCTCGCCCGGCCAGCGCGCCGACGGAACGGTGTACTGAGCCCCGATCCACCGGCTCAGCGAGCCCGGCCTGGGGGAGGCGCGGTGCGACTCTCCCCGGGCCGGGCTCTGTCACTCGCTGTCGCTGGCCTGCCTGTCGCGCAAGGGGGCTCAGTCCGCCGGGAAAGTCGGGGAGCTGGGAGGAATACGGGCCGAGGAAGTTGATGTGCCGGTTCTTGAGCGGTGACAGGCGGGCGACGTCCTCGTCGCGGACTTCGAAGCCGTCGGCGCGCAGCTGGGTGAAGGCGGCCTCCATGTAGCGGGTGCTGAACAGCACGATCGCGTTCGGCCAGGGAGTGGCGCCCTTCCTGCAGGTTGGCCTGGGCCTTGATCTGGCGGCGGTAGGCGGGCTCGTCGGCCAGGCGCAGGTTGGGCAGGGACTTGGAGTCCCGCCACCGGCTCACCCGCGCGATCTGCCGCGGCGGCCGGGGCCAGATTCGCCAGGCATACCGAGAAGGCCAGGAGGACCAGCTCGCCGCCCTCGGTCTGGTCCTCAACGCCTCGCGGGGTGGTGAGGTCAGCAGCAGTCGCAGCCGGGGCTGCAGCCGCACGCGTCCGCCTCGGCGCCGGCGGACGGCACGCTTGCGGCCGTGGGCGCGCAGCAGCCCTTGCCCTGCCAGGCGTCGCGGCCCTCCTTGACCGCGATGGCCGCGATGACGAGCGCGGCGATCGGGTCGGCCCAGGACCAGCCGAGCGTGGCGTTGAGCACCAGGCCCACCAAGAGGACGGCGGACAGGTACGTGCACAGGAGGGTCTGCTTGGAGTCGGCGACCGCGCTGGCGGAGCCGAGCTCGCGGCCGGCCTTGCGCTGGGCGGCCGACAGGAACGGCATCACGGCCAGAGATAGCGAGGCGATCACGATGCCGGGGATGGACCGCTCGGCCTCGCCGGTGCCGGTCAGGGCGCGGACGGCGTCGAAAGTGACGTACGCGGCGAGCGCGAAGAAGGACACCGCGATGATCCGCAGGGTGCGCTGTTCGCGGGCCTCGCGCACGGCGTGCTCGCGGGCGGAGAACTGCCATGCCACAGCCGCGGCGGAGGACACTTCGATGACCGAGTCCAGGCCGAAGCCGATCAGGGCCGTGGAGGAGGCGATTGTGCCGGCGGTGATGGCGACGATCGCCTCGATGACGTTGTAGGTGATGGTCACGGCGACCAGCAGGCGTATGCGTTTGGCGAGTGCATCGCGCCGGGCCGGGGAGGGGCCGAGGGATATGGATATCTCCGCGGTCATGGTCAGCAGCACCCCTTCTCGCCGGCGTCGACGCAGGTCCGGTCGGTCTCCACGGCCACCACGGCGGTGCGCAGGTCGTCCAGCGCGTGGCCGAGGCGGTCGTCGGCGAGTTCGTAGCGGGTGCGGCGGCCGTCGGGGACGGTGACGACTAGGCCGCAGTCGCGCAGGCAGGCGAGGTGGTTCGAGAGCCGGGTACGGGAGACGCCGAGGGCGTCGGCGAGGTCGGCGGGGTAGGCGGGGGCGTCGCGCAGGGCGAGCAGGATGCGGCAGCGGATCGGGTCGGCGAGCGCGCGGCCGAACCGGGCCAGCACCTCGATGTCGGAGGCAACAGTCAGCACACCAACGACAATACAAGGCTTCCTGAATTCAGGGAATTCTGTATTGTTTCCATTGGGGTGCGGCTGACCGACGGGGCGGCCGGCGGTGACGTGCGAGGCCGGCTACCGACTCTCGACCAGCAGCGGCAGGTCATGGGCGAAGTCGTCACGGTCCTGGACAAGATGGGGATCTTCGAGGACGACAGCGAACCCTCCTCCGAACGCTGGCTCGCCGAGAGGCTGGAGGGTCTCGCGCCCGGCATCCGCTCGGAGGCCGAGCGCTGGACCCGCGTCCTGCGCGACGGCGGCCCCCGCAGCCTCCCGCGACGGGAAGGCACGGTCTGGCTGTACCTCAACCGGGTCCGCCCGGCCCTGCTGAAATGGTCGAACCCCTACGACCAACTGCGGGAGGTGACCCGCGACGACGTCCTCGCCTACATCAAGACACTCCACGGCCACCAGCGCCACGACCAACTCGTCGCTCTGCGCTCGCTGTTCACCTGGGCCAAGCGGAACGGACTGATCTTCCGCAACCCCACCAGCCGGATCAGGGCCGGGCAATACGAGCACGCCGTGCTGCAACCGCTGGTCCCAGAGCAGGTCGACCGCTCCGTCGCGGCGGCCACCACCCCGGCGACGCGGCTCATCCTTGCCTTCGCGGCGGTCCACGCCGCCCGGGTCGCTCAGATCGGTGTCCAGCCAGCATCCAGGGCGGGTGTCGCCTATTCGCGTCCGATGCAATTGGCGTCGGTAGGAACATCGGTACAGCGGTTATCGGTGAGATTGATCATGAACGGCAGAGGACCCCGGCGAGAGTGATCACCGGGGTCCTCTGCCGTTGCGGACGCCGCCTCACCCCGTCGATGTGGGGGAGGGGCGGCGTCCGTTGTTCCGGGTGCGGGCCAGAGGTCAGCCTGGGAGCCGTTCCAGCAGCCAGGTGCACAGCTCCTCGGTGGGAAGCGTGTGCGGGGTCGTCGTGGACGAGCACAGGTACTCGTCCAGGCCGCTCTGGGACGGGTCCAGGCCGTCGACCCTCGCGTACAGGTCCTCCTGCCGGGCGAAGTCCGAGATGTCGACCGCGCTGACCGACGGGACGAAGCACACCTTCTTGTGCCGCAGGTCCGCCTCGCCGCCGGCCTCGATCATCGAGTTGGCGAGGATCTCGTACGTCGCGAGCGTGCCGCCCGGTGCGCCGTCCAGCTCGGGGAAGCCGTTGGTCGTGATGGTCTGCTCGGTCTCCGGGAACTTCCGGTAGAGGTAGGCGACCGTCACGTCGTCACCCTGCGCCTGGGTGTAGAAGGTGGTGCCGGGGTAGCGGACGTCGAGTCGCAGCGCGACCTCGCCGGGCCCGACGTCGGGCAGCCCGATGCCGTCGCCGCGGCCGTTGGCGACGGCGAACTTGCGCGGGATCCGCGGCCACTGGCCGACCCGCTCCAGCTCGTTCAGCAACGCGGTGCGCTCGGGGGCCACCCCGATCTTCCTGGTCGCCTCGTCGTAGTGCTGCCACAGCATCTGCCGCGCGGCCGGGCTGTTCATCTGCTGCCGGAAGGGGTGGGGTTTGAAGTTCACGGGCGGGAGCAGGTACGCGAACGCCTGCACGCCGACAGGGATGCTCGCGCCGCGGTGCGGGGTGTCGAACGAGAAGTACGCGCCCGTCTGGTGCTCGTCCTCGTGGAAGTCGGTCTCCATCCGGGCGAGGGTGTAGCGGGTGATCAGCCCGCCCATGCTGAAGCCGCCGACGATCAGCCGCTCGGAGCCCTCGCGCAGCTGGATGGCCTTGCGGATGGTGGCCTCGGCCACCTTGGAGTTCTCCAGGATGGACGCGGTGCGGTCGTCGAAGCCGAGCAGGATCACGTCCCGGCCGCTTCGGCGGAGTTCGGTGAGGAAGGGATAGTCCTCGCCGTCCAGGAACTGGTAGAGCTTGGCGAGATCGCTCTTGCCGGGGTTGAAGCCGTCGGCGATGATCACCGGCCGGGTGAGACGGCGGTCGTCGCCAGCGTGGAAGACCCAGGCGAAACCCTTGCCGATGTCGTCCCACACCTCGTGCCCGGGGACGTCGATCGGATAGCTGGGGGCATCGAGCGGGTCGCCGATCATGATCGGGCCGACCTCGGGCTCGGTTCTCTCGGACATGGCTGTGTCTCCTCGCGGGAGGGGTGGGGGGAACGATCACATCATGGGGGATGAAATGCCCTCACAGCCCGTTTGACCTGCGAAGTTCATTACAAATGCTGCAATGCCCTGCAGGAAGGGTTAAGCCCGGAGGCATCGGGTGCCACTGCTCGGTCGACGAAGAACCTGAAAGACGACGTTGGTCTGCTCTATACGCGCGCTAGAGGAGGGTGGACCGGTCCCCGTTGGGTCCGCCATGGTGTTGGGGCGTGGGTCGTGAGGGCTCCATGCGGCGGGACGAAGGCATGAGCGGCCGGGAGGCGGTCGCAGGCCACGGGCCCGCGCGGGCCTTGATGAAGTAGAGACCGGTACTGCGTGATCGCGTCTTCTACGGCCTCAACTACCTGTACCGGAACATGAGCCAGCTCGGCTTCGAAAAACCGGACCCCAAGGCCCGCCTCCGGTTGGCCGAGCGCAAGGCGGCCCTGCTCGACCGGATTGCCATCGAGGAGGGCCGCGCCCTCTCTGCCCAGCTCAGGGCCGAGATCGAGGGCCCCTTGCGACCCCACCCCCCGAACGACGAGCTCGACCTGCCCAAGCTCCCCTGTTCCGTGGGTGCGTGATCGGCCGTCATCTGGGATGGTGGTGCGCTCTGTCTCATATTTGATTCGGTCCGTATCCCGACGCACGCGAATTGTGGTTATGAGCCTGCATTCTGTGGCGTTTTGATGTGGGGTCAGTCGGGTTTTCCAGGGGTGGATTTGAGGTGTTGCGAGATTGGGGTCTGGCAGAGCGATGTGGTTGAGTAGATGCCCAGAATCCATCCAGACCTCAGTTTTGACGCACAGCTCAGCGGCAACGAAAGTGGAGTCGTACAAGTGGCAGGGCCGACCGCTCACGGCATTGGTCTCAAACCATCCGATCCCGGGGGGAGCCGCCCCCACCTCACGGCCAGCGACTGACGCGCGCGGAGCGTGCGTCAGTTCCCGTACTGGACTGCGGAGCAGGCCGGTACGGCTTGATCCGGCGTCAGCCGGATCGCCGGATCACGGAGTGGTCCGGCAGGCGGGACGGAGTCCCGGCGCATCCGGCGCGGAGCGCCGGAT
>NZ_JBIALD010000041.1:0-33030 GCF_042873115.1 Streptomyces sp. NPDC005017
ACGCTTCCTTTGTACTCACCCTCTCGGGCTTTCCTCCGGGCGCTTCCCTTCGGTCTTGCGTTTCCGACTCTATCAGATCCTTTTCCGACCCGATTTCCTCGGTGCTTTCCGGGTTCCCGCTTCCGCGTTTCCCTTTCCGGCGGTCCCGACTTTATCAGAGATTCTGAGTCGGAATTTCCACCCCCTCCGGGACACGATGTCCGGCGCGCAAGGCGCTCGGGTTCCCTTCGTGGTGGAGCCGTAAACGTACTGGAGCGGGGCGCCCCGATGCAAATCGAGGCGCCCCGCTCCGGGTTGGCGCGTCCGGTGGGACGTCGGGGTCAGACCTCGACGACGACCGGGAGGATCATCGGCCTGCGCCGATAGGTGTCGGAGACCCACTTGCCGAGGGTCCGGCGGATCAGCTGCTGGAGCTGGTGGGGCTCCACCACGCCGTCCTGGGCCGAGCGCTCCAGGACCTCCGTGATCTTCGGGATGACGTCCCCGAAGGCGGAGTCCTCGATGCCGGAACCACGGGCCTGGATGTGCGGGCCGCCGGTGATCTTGCCGGTGGACGAGTCGACCACCACGAAGACCGAGATGATGCCCTCGTCGCCGAGGATCTTGCGGTCCTTCAGGGCCGGCTCGCCCACGTCGCCGACGGAGAGGCCGTCGACGTAGACGTAACCCGCCTGGACCTTGCCCGAGATCTTGGCCTTGCCCTCGATGAGGTCGACGGCGATGCCGTCCTCGGCGATGACGATCCTGTCGTGCGGGACGCCGGTCATGGCGCCCAGCTCGGCGTTCGCCCGCAGGTGACGCCATTCGCCGTGGACCGGCATCAGGTTCTTCGGGCGGCAGATGTTGTAGAAGTACAGCAGCTCGCCGGCCGAGGCGTGGCCCGAGACATGGACCTTGGCGTTGCCCTTGTGGACGACGTTGGCACCCCAGCGGGTGAGACCGTTGATCACGCGGTAGACCGCGTTCTCGTTGCCGGGGATGAGCGACGAGGCGAGGATGACCGTGTCGCCGTCGACGATCCGGATCTGGTGGTCGCGGTTGGCCATGCGGGACAGGGCGGCCATCGGCTCGCCCTGGGAGCCCGTGCAGACCAGTACGACCTGGTGGTCCGGGAGGTCGTCGAGCGTCTTGACGTCCACGACCAGGCCCGGCGGAACCTTGAGATAGCCCAGGTCGCGGGCGATGCCCATGTTGCGGACCATCGAGCGGCCCACGAAGGCGACACGGCGGCCGTACTCGTGGGCGGCGTCCAGGATCTGCTGGATGCGGTGGACGTGGCTGGCGAAGCTCGCGACGATGATCCGTTTGCCGGCGCCCGCGAAGACCTGGCGCAGCACGTTGGAGATGTCGCGCTCGTGCGGGGTGAAGCCCGGGACCTCGGCGTTCGTCGAGTCGCTGAGCAGGAGGTCGATGCCCTCCTCGCTCAGCCGTGCGAAGGCGTGCAGGTCCGTGAGGCGGCTGTCCAGCGGTAGCTGGTCCATCTTGAAGTCACCCGTGTGGACGACCATGCCGGCCGGGGTGCGGATCGCGACGGCCAGGGCGTCCGGGATGGAGTGGTTGACCGCGATGAACTCGCAGTCGAAGGGGCCTACGCGCTCGCGCTGCCCCTCGGCCACCTCGAGGGTGTAGGGACGGATGCGGTGCTCCTGGAGCTTGGCCTCGATCAGGGCGAGGGTCAGCTTGGAGCCGATCAGCGGGATGTCCGGCTTCTCGCGCAGCAGGAAGGGCACGCCGCCGATGTGGTCCTCGTGGCCATGGGTCAGGACGATGCCCTCGATGTCGTCGAGGCGGTCCCGGATGGACGAGAAGTCCGGCAGGATCAGGTCGATTCCGGGCTGCTCCTCCTCGGGGAAGAGCACTCCGCAGTCGACGATCAACAGGCGGCCGCCGTACTCGAAGACCGTCATGTTGCGGCCGATCTCGCCGAGGCCGCCGAGCGGGGTGACCCGCAGGCCGCCTTCGGGCAGCGGCGGGGGCGGGCTGAGTTCAGGGTGCGGATGACTCAAAAGACTCTCCTCACCACGCACGCCACGTACCGGTGAGGCACGTGGCGCGCGTGACGTTCGTGCAGAAGCAGTTGTCGTTGCAAGGTGGGTGCGGGCACCGGTGGCCCCGCTGTTCAGTTGTGAAGTCTTTGCGCGGTGTGCGGTTCCGCGAAGTCCGTTGTCAGAGCTGTACCCCGCCGGCGGCAAGATCGATCTTGAGCTGGGCCACCTCTTCCGGCGAGCACTCCACCATGGGGGCGCGCAGCGGACCGGCGGGCAGGCCCTGGAGGGCGAGCGCGGCCTTGGTGGTCATGACGCCCTGGGTGCGGAACATACCGGTGTAGACGGGTAGCAGCTTCTGGTGGATCTCCGTGGCCTTCTGCACGTCGCCCGAGGTGTACGCCTCGACCAGGGCGCGCAGGTCGGGGGTGACGACATGGCCCACGACGGAGACGAAGCCGACGGCGCCCACCGAGAGGAGGGGCAGGTTGAGCATGTCGTCGCCGGAGTACCAGGCGAGGCCGGTGCGGGCGATGGCCCAGCTGGCGCGGCCGAGGTCGCCCTTGGCGTCCTTGTTGGCGACGATCCTCGGGTGCTGGGCGAGGCGGACGAGCGTCTCGGTGTCGATCGGGACGCCGCTGCGGCCGGGGATGTCGTAGAGCATGACCGGCAGCTCGGCGGCGTCGGCGACGGCCGTGAAGTGCCGGTACAGGCCCTCCTGCGGGGGCTTGTTGTAGTACGGGGTGACGACCAGGAGGCCGTGGGCACCGGTCTTCTCGGCGGCCCTGGCCAGCTCGACGCTGTGGTGGGTGTCGTTGGTGCCGACTCCGGCCACGATGTGGGCGCGGTCGCCGACCGCCTCCAGTACGGCTCGTACGAGGTCCGATTTCTCCGCGTCGCTGGTGGTCGGGGACTCGCCGGTGGTGCCGTTGATGATCAGGCCGTCGTTGCCTGCGTCCACCAGGTGGGTTGCGAGCCGCTGTGCGCCGTCGAGGTCGAGTGCGCCGTCCGCCGTGAACGGCGTGACCATGGCGGTGAGGACCCGCCCGAAGGGGGTCTGCGGAGTGGAGGTCGGAGCCATGGGTTACACGCTACTCGTTGCTCAAGGCGCGGTCTGCCCTCGGGGGGAGCGAAAAGTCATGACAAAGGCGGAGCCCGGCACTGCCTGCTCGGGGGTTCAAGCAGTGCCGGGTCCGTTTGATCAGGCTAGATGAACTTCGCCAAATGCCGCAATACGGACACTTCGCGCGACTGATCCGTACATCTGTGCCGGACGGGGAGACCGTGTGCGTTACGGGGCCACGCGGCCGTTGGCGTTGAAGGCCGCGTGGGTGAGCGGCATCAGCTTCTGCCACTCTGCTTCCATCTTCTCGCCCACCATCTCGATCTCCCGCTGGGGGAAGGACGGCACCTTGGCCAGCTCGTGCTGGGTGCGCAGGCCGAGGAAGTGCATCAGCGAGCGGGCGTTGCAGGTGGCGTACATCGAGGAGAACAGGCCGACGGGAAGCACGGCCCGCGCGACCTCCCGGGCGACGCCGGCGGCGAGCATCTCCTGGTAGCGCTCGTACGCCTGGATGTAGGACTCCTGCATCGAGCGCTCCACGATGTCGTGCTGCGCCTCGCTGCCCGGAACGAACTCGTACTTGCCCGGCCGCCCCTGCTGGACCAGCTTGCGGTCCTCGCCGGGGACGTAGAACACCGGCATCAGCTCGCGGTAGCGACCCGACTCCTCGTTGTACGAGTTGTGGACGACGATCCCGTTGGCCAGGAAGTTGTGCCAGGGGCCTTCCACCGAGAGGTCGTAGGTCATCTCCTCGCCGTCCGCCTCGATGGCGACCACGGCGTCGGGAACCGCCGTGGCGACCTTCCCGCCGCGACGTGCCAGGGCCTGCTCGCCGCCGCTCTTCGCGGTGTGGCAGGGTTCGCAGGCCGGGGCGAGGTTCCGCTCGTCGAGGGCCTGGGTCAGGTCACCCGCGACCGGGACGACGTGGTCCAGGGCGAGCTGATCCCGGGGGAAGTCCTGACCGCACAGATGACAGGAGTCGACGTCCTTGATCAGCCTCTCGCGCTGCATGGAGGTCCACACCCCGATGCCGCGTCGCAGGCTCGGCGGGATGAGCGCCTGAGAGGGGCGGGCCGCGGTGCCCGCGACCATCACCGCGTCACCGACGGTGAGTTCGCCCGCCTTGCACCAGCCCTCGGGAGTGAAGACCGCGTGGTCGACCGTGCAGCGGAGCGTCTTGCCCGAGGCCGTGGTGATCCTGATCAGCTGCTTGACGCCGGACTCGATCACGTCGACGATCCGGGCCCGCTGTGCGAGCAGGGTCTCCTCGTCGTAGCACCGGACGTGGTTGCGCCGCACCGACTCCAGCGTGCGCAGACGGGTGCTCGGGTGCTCCTCACGGAACTCGGCGACCGCCGACTCGGCCGCTTCCCTGTTCTCGTAGAGGCCGAGGTAGTGGTTCGTCTCGCCACGGCGGACCTGGGCCATCCACTTGCCCGCGCGGCTGTGCCAGGTGACTCCGCCCGCGGAGTGCGGAAGACGGTCCTCGACTCCCATGTGCCAGAGCTTGTGGAGTTCGGCGATGGTCCGGCGGCGGAGGTTGCCCGCCTCGCTCTCCAAGGTGATCTCGGTGTCTCCGGCGAGGCACCAGCCCACACGATGGCGCATGAACTCGCGGAACACGAAGATCGGGGCGCTGATGAAGAAGGTCATCGAGTTGTGCTCGAAGGGGCTGCCGTGCCGGTCCCGCATCAGGTAGTTGATCAGGCCCTTGGAGCGCTCGGGGTCCTTCGTCAGCTCCTCCAGGGACTGCTCGCCGGCGGTGGAGACGCGGGCGGCCCACAGCACGTCGGAGTCGGCCGCGCTGTGCTTAACCAGCTCGACGGTGACGTCGCTGCGGAAGCTGGGCTTGAGATCGTCGGCGGGGATGTCGGTCACGGCTCGGAGGGTCCTTCCATCACTTCGCTGGGCGGCGCCCACTCTACGGCTCCGCACCGACAGCCGGGTCTTCGGTCCCGGTCCGGGACGAGTTCGGCGAATTGCGGGGAAGCGGGCACCTTTTGACGCTCCCGCTCGTCTGTCCCGGTGAGCATGATTCGTTCGAACTGCCCTGAAAGGAACCACACCCCGATGTTCCACAGCGATGTCGCTCCCCCGGCCCGGGAGCGGGCCTCGGTCAGGGAGATAGCCGGGCGCTGGCTGCTGGGGGCCACGATCGTCGGCGCGCTGGTGGGCGCCCTGGTCCTCGGTATGCCGGCGCTGTCGGCCGAACACGCCCACGGGACACAGCAGTCCCAGGCCGCACCGGCCCGCTGACCCCGTCCGGACCCCCGAGGGTGGTGGGGGTGGATCGGGGTCGATAGCCTCACCGGGCACTGCCCCTGCGTGGATCGAGTGAGGACCAGCCGTGCCCCTGCCCTTCCTGACGGCCGACCGTGGCTTCGAGGCGGCTGACGACGTCGCGCTGCCCTTCGACGACCGCGACCGCTGGCGGCGCCCCTACCGGCCCGGTCCCTGGCGGGTCGGCGCGGCAGCGGTCTGGCTGATGCTGGCCTCGTTCGTGCTGTTCGCGGCGGTCATCATCGCGCTGACCGGAACGTTCCGCGGCGCGGGTGCCGTCTTCGGGATCGCACTGGCGATCATCGTCGGAGCGCTGCGGCTGCTGCGGATGGGTGTCTGGGTGAGCGCCGCCGGGCTGCGCCAGGTGAGCTTCTTCGCCACGCGGACGTTCGGCTGGGACCGGGTCGGCTCGGTGCGCACGGTGCAGCAGCCGGTGCGCTGGCTCGGGCTGCCCCGCACCGTGCAGGGCCAGGCGCTCGTGCCGACGCTGCGGGACCGGGGTGCCACCGATCTGCCGCCGTTGATGACCACGCACAACGCGGACTTCCTCGGCCGTTTCGAGGCCTTCGACCGCGCGGCCGACACGATCGAGGCGTGGGCCGCGGAGTACCGGCGGGGCTGAGCGCGGCGGCCTCTCCGGCCGGAGCGCACGAAGGGGCCGGCCCGCGGTGGACGCGGGCCGGCCCCTTCGGCGTACGGCGATCGGGCCGAGGGGTGCACGGCCGTCAGGCCGCCACCCGGTGCACGGCTGTCAGGCCGGCTGGACCGGGCGGCCGTCGTGCAGGGCGATGGCGCGCTGCATCGCCTTGCGGGCGCGCGGGGTGTCGCGGGCGTCGTGGTAGGCGACGGCCAGCCGGAACCAGCTGCGCCAGTCCTCGGGGGCGGCCTCCGCCTCGGCCTTGCGGCGGGCGAAGACCTCGTCGGCGGAGTCCCGGTCGACACGGCCGCTGGGGGTGCGCCGGAGCTCGTCCACCGGCAGGCCGCCCTCGGCGTCCAGTTCGGCGGCCAGGGCGTTGGCCCTGCGGACGAACTGGGTGTTCTTCCACAGGAACCACACGCCGATGACCGGCAGGATCAGCACCGCCACGCCGAAGGTGACGGTGAGGAGCGTGCCGGACCGGATCAGCATCACGCCACGGCTGCCGGCCAGGACGAAGTAGACGACCAGGACGGCCGCCGTGACGGCGTAGGAGATCTTCGCGCGCATCGGTGTGTCCTCAGCCGAGGTCCAGGAAGTGCTCCAGGCCGAAGGTCAGGCCCGGAGTCGTCACCACGCGGCGGGCGCCGAGCAGGATGCCCGGCATGAAGCTGCTGTGGTGCAGGGAGTCGTGGCGGACGGTGAGGGTCTCGCCCTCGCCGCCGAGCAGGACCTCCTGGTGGGCCAGCAGGCCGCGCAGGCGCACGGAGTGGACGGGGATGCCGTCGACGTCCGCGCCCCGGGCGCCCTCCAGGCCGGTCCCCGTGGCGTCCGGCGCCGGTGCCGTGCCCGCCTTGGCACGGGCCTCGGCGATGAGCTGCGCGGTGCGCGTGGCGGTCCCGGAGGGGGCGTCGACCTTCTTCGGGTGGTGCAGTTCGACGACCTCGACCGACTCGAAGTACGGCGCAGCGATCTGCGCGAACCTCATGGTCAGCACGGCCCCGATGGAGAAGTTCGGGGCGATCAGCACACCCGTGGCCGGGGAGTCGGCGAGCCAGCCGTTCAGCCGGGCGAGGCGGTCCTCGGTCCAGCCCGTCGTACCGACGACGGCGTGGATGCCGTGCCCGACGCAGTACTCCAGGTTGGCCATCACCGAGTCGGGCGTGGTCAGCTCGACGGCGACCTGGGCGCCGGTCTCCGCGAGGGTCTCCAGCTTGTCGCCGCGGCCGAGGGCGGCGACCAGCTCCATGTCCTCGGCGGCCTCGACCGCCCGTACCGCCTCGGAGCCGATACGGCCCTTGGCGCCGAGGACCGCCACGCGCAGCTTGCTCATCTCAGTTGCTTCCTAACGTCGGATGTTCCGGAGGCGGACGGGGTCAGGCCACGGCGTCGTGCAGTCGGGCCGCCTGCTTGTCCTTGAGCGGGCCGATGACCGACAGGGAGGGCCGCTGTCCCAGGATGGCGCCGGCTATGTCGCGGACGTCGTCAGGGGTCACCGCGGCGATCCGGGCGAGCATGTCGTCGACCGACATCTGCTCCCCCCAGCACAGCTCGCTCTTGCCGATGCGGTTCATCAGCGCGCCGGTGTCCTCCAGGCCGAGGACGGTGGAGCCGCGCAGCTGGCCGATGGCGCGCTCGATCTCCTCGTCGGTCAGACCGTGCCGGGCGACGTGGTCGAGTTCGTCGCGGCAGATCTTCAGCACGTCGTGCACCTGCGAGGGGCGGCAGCCGGCGTAGACGCCGAACAGGCCGCAGTCGGCGAAGCCGGACGTGTAGGAGTACACGCTGTAGGCCAGGCCGCGCTTCTCGCGGACCTCCTGGAACAGCCGGGAGGACATGCCGCCGCCGAGGGCCGTGTTGAGCACACCGAGGGCCCAGCGGCGGTCGTCGGTGCGGGCCAGGCCCGGCATGCCGAGGACGACGTGGGCCTGCTCGGTCTTGCGGCCGAGGAGTTCGACGCGGCCCGCGGTGCGCAGGGTGCGGTGACCGTCGCGCGGGGCGATGGGCCGGGCGTCGGTGTTCCTGAGGGCGCCCGCGTTCTCGAAGGCCGCGCGGACCTGTCGTACGACCTTGTTGTGGTCGATGTTGCCGGCGCAGGCCACGACCAGGTGCGTGGGGTCGTAGTGCTTCTTGTAGAAGCGGCGGATGCGGTCGGCGCTGAGGGCGTTGACCGTGTCGACCGTGCCGAGGACCGGGCGGCCGAGGGGGTTGTCGCCGAACATGGTGTGTGCGAACAGGTCGTGCACACAGTCGCCCGGGTCGTCCTCGGTCATGGCGATCTCTTCGAGGATCGCGCCCCGCTCGACGTTGACGTCCTCCTCCAGGATGAGGGAGCCGGTCAGCATGTCGCAGACCACGTCTATGGCGAGCGGGAGGTCCGTGTCGAGCACACGCGCGTAGTAGCAGGTGTACTCCTTGGCCGTGAAGGCGTTCATCTCGCCGCCGACGGCGTCGAGCGCGGAGGAGATGTCCAGGGCGCTGCGCCGGGTGGTGCCCTTGAAGAGCAGGTGCTCCAGGTAGTGCGTGGCGCCGTTCAGTGCCGGGGTCTCGTCGCGGGAGCCGACGTGGGCCCAGATGCCGAAGGTGGCCGAGCGCACCGAGGGCAGCGTCTCGGTGACGACCCGCAGGCCGCCGGGCAGGGTCGTCTTACGCACCGTGCCGATGCCGTTGACGCCCTTGATCAGGGTTTGGGTACGGGCGACGGCCCGCGCCTCCGAAGAGGTGCGGGCCGTCGCCGTGGTGCTACGAGACGTCACTTGTCGGTGTCGTCCTTGTCGTCAGAACCTTCCTCGCCCTCGATCACGGGGATGAGGGAGAGCTTGCCGCGGGAGTCGATCTCGGCGATCTCGACCTGGACCTTCTGGCCCACACCGAGGACGTCCTCGACGTTCTCCACGCGCTTGCCGCCGGCCAGCTTGCGGATCTGCGAGATGTGCAGCAGACCGTCCTTGCCGGGCAGCAGGGAGACGAACGCGCCGAAGGTGGTCGTCTTCACGACCGTGCCCAGGTAGCGCTCGCCGACCTCGGGCATGGTCGGGTTGGCGATGCCGTTGATCGTGGCGCGGGCGGCCTCGGCGGCCGGGCCGTCGGAGGCACCGATGTAGATGGTGCCGTCGTCCTCGATCGTGATCTCGGCGCCCGTGTCCTCCTGGATCTGGTTGATCATCTTGCCCTTGGGGCCGATGACCTCACCGATCTTGTCGACGGGGATCTTCACGGTGATGATCCGCGGCGCGTTCGGGGACATCTCGTCGGGCCGGTCGATGGCCTCCATCATCACGTCGAGGATGTGGAGACGGGCGTCGCGGGCCTGCTTCAGGGCGGCGGCGAGGACCGAGGCCGGGATGCCGTCCAGCTTGGTGTCGAGCTGGAGGGCGGTCACGAACTCCTTGGTGCCGGCGACCTTGAAGTCCATGTCACCGAAGGCGTCCTCCGCACCGAGGATGTCGGTGAGGGCGACGTAGTGCGTCTCGCCGTTGATCTCCTGGGAGATCAGGCCCATGGCGATACCGGCGACGGGGGCCTTCAGGGGCACACCGGCGTTCAGCAGCGACATGGTGGAGGCGCAGACCGAGCCCATGGACGTCGAGCCGTTGGAGCCGAGGGCCTCGGACACCTGACGGATCGCGTAGGGGAACTCCTCGCGGGTCGGCAGGACCGGCACGATCGCGCGCTCGGCGAGCGCGCCGTGGCCGATCTCGCGGCGCTTCGGCGAACCGACGCGGCCGGTCTCGCCGACGGAGTACGGCGGGAAGTTGTAGTTGTGCATGTAGCGCTTGCGGGTCACCGGGGAGAGGGTGTCCAGCTGCTGCTCCATGCGGAGCATGTTGAGGGTGGTGACGCCCAGGATCTGGGTCTCGCCACGCTCGAACAGCGCCGAGCCGTGCACGCGCGGGATGGCCTCGACCTCGGCGGCGAGCGTACGGATGTCCGTGACGCCACGGCCGTCGATGCGCTTCTTCTCCTTGATCACGCGCTCGCGGACGAGCTGCTTGGTCAGGGAGCGGTACGCGGCGGAGATCTCCTTCTCGCGGCCCTCGAACTCCGGCAGGAGCTTCTCGGCGGCGAGCGCCTTGACGCGGTCCAGCTCGGCCTCGCGGTCCTGCTTGCCCGCGATGGTCAGCGCGGAGGCCAGCTCCGGGCGGACGGCGGCGGACAGCGCCTCCAGGACGTCGTCCTGGTAGTCGAGGAACACGGGGAACTCGCCGGTCGGCTTCGCGGCCTTGGCGGCGAGGTCGGCCTGGGCCTTGCAGAGCACCTTGATGAAGGGCTTCGCGGCGTCCAGACCGGCGGCGACGACCTCCTCGGTCGGCGCCTCGGCGCCGCCCTCGACGAGCTGGATGGTCTTGTCGGTGGCCTCGGCCTCGACCATCATGATCGCGACGTCGCCGTCCTCCAGGACGCGGCCCGCGACGACCATGTCGAAGACGGCGTCCTCGAGCTCGGTGTGCGTCGGGAAGGCCACCCACTGGCCGCGGATCAGCGCGACGCGGACGCCGCCGATCGGGCCGGAGAAGGGCAGACCGGCCAGCTGCGTGGACGCGGACGCGGCGTTGATCGCCACGACGTCGTACAGGTGGTCGGGGTTGAGGGCCATGACCGTCGCGACGACCTGGATCTCGTTGCGCAGGCCCTTCCGGAAGGACGGGCGCAGCGGGCGGTCGATCAGACGGCAGGTGAGGATGGCGTCCTCGGAGGGACGGCCCTCACGGCGGAAGAAGCTGCCGGGGATCTTGCCGGCGGCGTACATCCGCTCCTCGACGTCCACCGTGAGGGGGAAGAAGTCGAGCTGGTCCTTGGGGTTCTTGGAAGCCGTGGTGGCCGACAGCACCATGGTGTCGTCGTCCAGGTACGCGACGGCGGAGCCGGCGGCCTGCTTGGCCAGGCGGCCCGTCTCGAAGCGAATGGTGCGGGTGCCGAAGGAGCCGTTGTCGATGACGGCCTCGGCGTAGTGGGTCTCGTTCTCCACCAGCAATTTCTCCTCGTCTTCGTCCCGGGCTGCCCGTGTGGCAGGGGGACGATGGTGGAGAAGCGCTCCGTGCGGTGCGGGCCGGTCTTCGATCGAAGCACCCGGGGCTCGCTTCCCCCCGGGGGCCACTACCGAGGACCGGCGGCGGCTTGGTGCGCTTCTCCTCTTCTTTTTCGTGCTGTGCGTCTACTTCGTGGTGCTGTGCGTCCGTATTGCGTTGTGCTACCACACTACAAAGGGGTGGTGACAGTCCGCACGTTTCCGCACGTACGGCAAAGGGAGCGGTCCCGATCTTTCCGGGAACCGCTCCCTTCGAGGCGTCCTACTTGGCGCCCGCCGCACCGCGGCGGATGCCCAGGCGGTCGACCAGCGCACGGAAGCGCTGGATGTCCTTCTTCGCCAGGTACTGCAGGAGGCGACGGCGCTGACCGACCAGGATCAGCAGACCACGGCGGGAGTGGTGGTCGTGCTTGTGGGCCTTGAGGTGCTCGGTCAGGTCGGAGATCCGACGCGAGAGCATGGCGACCTGGACCTCGGGGGAGCCGGTGTCGCCCTCCTTCTGACCGAACTCGCTGATGATCTGCTTCTTCGTAGCGGCGTCGAGCGGCACGCGTACTCCTCGTAGTCTTCGAACGGCCACCGAGTGCCCCCGGTCTTTGTCTCGGGGGAGCTTCCGTTACTCGGGAGGCGGGGATCCGCTGGGCGCGGCCTCCAGGGTCCCGCGAGGACTCCGGGGGCGCGTACACAAACGGCCGTCACCAGGGTACCAGCCGCCGGCGGGCCCCTGTGCCGGGGCCGGGAACAGCCCTCCCCGCGCGTGTACGGCCACTAGGGTGACCTGCGGGATCACAGACACGTCGGAAAGGGGCGCCTCGGCATGGCGGAGGAAGTGGACGCGGCCGTGAAGGCACGCAAGGAGCGCGAGCGCGACGAGCTGTACGCGCTCGACATCTCCGGCGTCGAGTGGCACAGCGCGCCGGGCACCGAGGGTCACGAGGAGCGGGTGGAGATCGCCTATCTGCCCGAGGGCGCCGTCGCCATGCGCTCGTCGCTCGACCACGCGACCGTGCTGCGCTACACGGAGGCGGAGTGGCGGGCGTTCGTGCTGGGGGCACGCGACGGGGAGTTCGATCTGGAGCCTGCTCCGGGCGAGGGCTGAGGCACGCGCGCGTGCGGGGCGGGGAGCGGCCGGGTGTGCGGCCGGGTCACCCCTACGACGAGGCACGCGCGCGTGCGGGGCGGGGAGCGGGTGCTCCCCGCCCCGTGCGCGGCTACCTCTTGCGGGCCGCGTCGGGTTCGATGCCGACGGTCAGCCAGACCCAGGACTTGCTGCCGTCCCCGTTGTCGGGGGCGCTGGCGGACTTGGCCGCGAAGAAGACGCGGCCGCTCTCGACGACGATGTCGGCCAGCTCCGTCGAGGTGAGCGTCCAGCCCTCGGTGGGCAGGTCGAAGTAGAGATACGTCGTCTCCCCGCCGGTGCGCGGGTCCAGGGAGACCAGGCCCATGGGCGTGATGTGGTCGCTGCTGTCGCGCAGGGCCAGGAGCTTGCCGCCGCTCATCCGCAGCGGGTGCAGCAGGGCGTTGCGGCCCGACTCGAACTTCTCCGTCGTCCGCCCGGTCTTCAGGTCGAAGCCGACGATCCAGTTGTAGTTGTGGATCGTGTCGCCCTGCTCGGAGGTGGTGAGGAAGACCTGGCCGTCGCCGACCACGACGGTCGGGCAGTCGCCGGTGGCGAGCAGGTCCGTCTCGCTGGCGCACTCGGCGACGTAGGCGTCCTTCGCCAGCGTGATCGTGGTGCGGTGCTTGCCCTTCTCGTCCAGGGCGAGGATGTGCGTGATGCCGATGTCGGCGGCCGCGACGGCCAGCACGGCGGGCTCGGCTGACAGCACGCGCACGTCCTGGATGCCGACGTCCAGCTTGTACGTCCACCGGGTCGCGCCCGTGTCCGGGTCGAGCCCGCGCACCTTGTAGGTGAGGCTGTCGTACGTGTCGCCGGTCCAGCACTGGAGGCGCACGACCAGGCCGGTTCCGCCGACGGCGCCGTGGTGCTCGCACTTGTCGGCGGAGTCGGACTCGACGCTCCAGCGGGGCTTGCCGGTGTCCATGGCGAAGGCGTCGGTGCCGCCGCCCCAGGTGACGGCCACGGTGCCGTGGGTGAGGGCGACGCCCGGCGTGTCCTGGCTGCCGCCGCTCTCCTTCGGGCCGCCCTTGCCGGTGCCGAGCCCGGAGACCGGGGCCTCGCGCTGCCACACCTTCGTGCCGTCGTCCAGGTCGACGAAGACGACCTGGTTGCAGAGCGCGGCCGCGTCCTCGCTCTCGCGGGACAGTACGGCCGTACGGTTCTCGCCGGTCACATCGCGGGTGACGCCGCAGATCGGGCCGTCGAGGCGCAGCTTCCACTCCTCGTCGCCGACGGCCACGTCCTTGCCGATGCCGAAGCCGATCAGGGTGCGGTTGATGCCCTTGGCCAGGATCTTGTCGGTGGCCCAGGTGCCGGGCATCTCGTGGCGCTCGCCGGGGGCCATGTCGTCGGCGGAGAAGCGGAAGCCCATGACGCCGCGCTGGTTGGCGGGCCGCTTCTCGACCGTCTCGCGCACGTCGAGCCGGCCCCCGCCCGTGGCGGCCGCCGCCTTGGGGTCGTCGGGCCCGGGGCCGTCGCCGCCGCGCAGGACGAGCCAGCCGCCCGCGGAGAGCGCCAGGGCCAGGACGACGGAGAGACCGCCGAGCAGGCGCTTCCTGCGGCGCCTGCCCTGCTGCTGCTCCGCGGTCAGTGCGGATTGTGTGTAGATGGACGGGGGCGGGCCGAAGCTCACGCGAAAAGGTCCTTGTCTATGGGTGGTTGGGGAGGTGGGCGGGGGATGATCAATCCCCTACTATGCCGCCTCCCGATGGCCGGAACGGGGCGGGTACGGCGGCTCGGCCCCCAATACCGGTGCGGGCCGGGGAAGTTCGGGATGTTCGGGAAGTTCACGTATATCGACCGCTTTGTTCACCGGGTTCGTCCACTGTGCCCCGGGGTGGGTACGGGAACGGTGGGCAGGCTGTGACGCAGTGGTCGGGTGCTCGGGGGTGGACGGGCCTGCCGGGGCGCGGCGCACGGTGATTAGGCTGGGTCCGGGCGTGCCGCCAGCCCCGTGGACCGGGCGGCAGGCCCGAGGGGGAGAGCCGGCGGATCGGACGACCTCGGACACGGCCTCGAAGGCTTCGGAAGACGAGACATGGTCGCCCCGGCACGGCACGCGGGTGTCCGACCACACCAGGAGGAACTGTGAGCAGCGATCGGGACGGGATCCGCGGGGGCTGGGCGACGCCCGGCGACGACCAGCCCGACGCGGAGTCCGCCATCGAGACGACGGGCGAGTTCAGCCTCGACTACGCGCCGCCCGCCTGGTACACGCAGAACGCGGCCGGGGGCGCGGCGGGTTCGCCGGCCTCGTCGGGCACGGGGAGCGCGGCGGACGGTGACGCGGCGGAGGCTGCGGGCGCGGCCGGTGCGGCGGCTGCGGCCGCGTCGGAGGGCCTTGAGCCGGGGGTTGCGGGGTCCGGGAGTGCGGGGGCCGTGAGCGCTGGGACGGGCGGCTCGGCCGGGGCCGGGGCCGACGGCTCGGCCGGGGCCGGGGCCGACGGCTCGGCCGGGGCCGGGGCCGACGGCTCGGCCGGGGCCGGGGCCGACGGCTCGGCCGGGGCCGGGTTCGGTGCGGCTTCGGTTCCGCCGGTGGCGCCGCCCGTACCGCCGGTACCCGGGGCGACGTTCACGCCGCCTGCCGTTGCTCCGGGGGCGCCTTTCACGCCGCCCACGGCCGCGCCTGCGCCTGCGCCGGGGGCTCCCTTCACGCCGCCGGCAGCCGTGACGCCAGCGCCCGGGGCGCCCTTTACGCCCCCTGCACCTGGGGCGGCTTTCACGCCACCTGTCCCCGCTGCCCCTCCTGCGCCTGCTGCTCCCGCGCCTGGGGGGCCGTTCACGCCGCCCACCGCTGCCCAGCCCGCGCCCGGGGCGCCGTACGTGCCGGAGGGGGGCGGGGCGTTCCCGCCGCCGACCGGGAGCCCGATCGCCGTACCCCGGCTGCCTGTCGGGAGCGGGTTCGAGCCGCAGACGCAGCCGAGTGCGCCCGAGACGCCCGAGGCTGACGCCGCGTCACCGAGCGCGGTGCCGAGCTCCGCCGTGAACGGGCTCCCGGCACCTGCCCAGGAGCCGGAGTCCGGTGAAGGTGGCAACGGCGACCTGGAGAGCGGCGCCACCATGCGCTTCTCCGCCGCGGCCCTGAGGCGGGAGATCACGGAACGCGCTCCCGAGACCGTGTCCGACGACGAGGATTCCGTCGAGGCGGTGGCCTCCGAAGAGGTGCCGGACGAGGAGTCGCCCGAGCCCGAGGAGAACACCGGTCGTTCGGACGACAGCCGTTCGGACGCCGACGGCGACTCCGACAACAGCTCCACGGGCGACGCCCCTTCGGGTGACAACCTGATCGACGACGGTCTCTCCCACGACGACCAGGACACGGACGTCCGGGACGGCGAGGGCGACGACACCGAAGTCGCCGACTCCGCCGAACCCGAAGCCGTATCCGAAGCAGCGGCCGACACCGCCACGGACGCCGACGTCGACACCGAGCACCCGGGCGACGACGAGCCTGTCGTCGGCGAGGCGGACTCGGAGCAGTCCCAGGACACCCCGCCGGTCGCCGAGCCCGAGGACGCCGCGCCGCTGGACCACCGCGTCGAGGACGCCGAGCCCTCCGACGCGGTCCCCGTGAGCGCGCCCCCCGCCGTGCCCGAGCCGTCGGACGCGATCCCCCAGGACGCCGTCCCGCAGGACTCCGTCCCCGAAGAGGCCGTCCCCCAGGACGCCGTCCCGCAGGACACCACGCCCCAGGACGTGGCCCCGCGGAACCTCCCGCCTCAGGCCGCCCCCGGCCTCCCCGCCGGCGTCCCCGGCATCACGCCGCCCGAGTGGGCTCCCGTGCCGCCCCCGCCGTACCAGCCCTCCGCGCCCGCCCCTGCCGCGCAGTGGCCCGCCCAGCCGCCTGCCCCGGTCGCGCCGCAGGCCCAGGTCCCGCAGCCCACCCCGGTCGCGCCGCAGGCCCAGCCCGCCGTACCCCCGCAGCCCGCCGCCGCGCAGGACCAGCCGGCCGTGCCCGCCCAGCAGCCGCCGTTCCAGCCGCAGGCGCCGCAGCCCGCGCCCGCCGGGTGGAACCAGCCGCCCGCCGCGCCCCAGCACGGCTACGGCTTCCCCCAGCCCCCCGCGCCCGGCACCCAGGGCGGCTACGGCTTCCCGCAGCCCGGTGCCCCGGCACCCCAGCAGCCCGCCCCCCAGGCGCCCCCGCAGCCCACACCCCCCTCCCCCGCGGGCCCGCAGGGCGGCTACGGCTTCCCCCACCCCGGCGCCCCGGCACCCGGCCACACCGCCCACCCCGGCGGCTACGGCTTCCCACAGGCCCAAGCACCCCAGCCCCAGGCTCCGGCGGCCCCCGCCCCTGCCCCCGCGGACACGCCTCAGCAGCCCCCGGCCCAGCAGGCACCCCAGACACCCCAGCCCCAGCCCCCGGCCCAGCAGGCACCCCAGACACCCCAGGCCCCGATCCCCCCGCAGGCCCAGCATCCCCAGGCCTACGCCCCCCAGGAGCAGCCGCAGCGGGCCCCTCAGGCAGCACAGCCGCCGCAGCCTCAGGGTCAGCCCCAGCCGCACCCCGGCCAGCCGCCGCAGGCCCAGGTTCCCGGGCCTCAGGCGCAGGCTCCCGCCGACCCCCGCGCCGGTGCCGCCTGGCCGCAGCCGATCCAGCACGACCAGCGGCAGCCCACCAACCCCGGTGCCGCGCCGCTCGGTTACACCGCTGCCGTGGAGCTGTCCTCGGACCGGCTGCTCAACAACAAGCGCCAGAAGGCGAAGAGCGGCCGCCCGGCCGCCGCGCCCTCCCGCTTCAAGATCGGCGGAAAGAAGGAAGAGGCCGAGCGGCAGCGCAAGTTGCAGCTGATCCGCACCCCGGTGCTCTCCTGCTACCGGATCGCGGTCATCAGCCTCAAGGGCGGTGTCGGCAAGACGACGACCACCACCGCGCTCGGCTCCACGCTGGCCAGCGAGCGGCAGGACAAGATCCTCGCGATCGACGCCAACCCCGACGCCGGTACGCTCGGGCGCCGCGTACGGCGGGAGACCGGGGCGACGATCCGCGACCTGGTGCAGGCGATCCCGTACCTCAACTCGTACATGGACATCCGGCGGTTCACCTCCCAGGCCTCGTCCGGTCTGGAGATCATCGCCAACGACGTCGACCCGGCCGTGTCCACCACGTTCAACGACGAGGACTACCGGCGCGCGATCGACGTGCTGGGCAGGCAGTACCCGATCATCCTCACGGACTCCGGCACCGGTCTGCTCTACAGCGCCATGCGCGGAGTGCTGGACCTCGCCGACCAGCTCATCATCATCTCCACGCCGTCCGTGGACGGTGCCTCCAGCGCCAGCACCACGCTGGACTGGCTGTCCGCGCACGGGTACGCCGATCTGGTCTCGCGCTCGATCACGGTCATCTCCGGGGTCCGCGAGACCGGCAAGATGATCAAGGTCGACGACATCGTGGCGCACTTCGAGACCCGCTGCCGCGGTGTCGTCGTCGTGCCGTTCGACGAGCACCTGGCGGCCGGTGCCGAGGTCGACCTCGACATGATGCGGCCGAAGGTGCGGGAGTCGTACTTCAACCTGGCGGCCATGGTCGCCGAGGACTTCACCCGCCACCAGCAGGCGCACGGGCTGTGGACCAACGACGGCAACCCGCCGCCGGTCGTCGCCCCGCCGATGCCGGGCCAGCCCCTGCCCGGACAGCCGTACCCGCAGCAGCCACAGCCGGGCGAGGCCCACCCGCAGCAGCCACCGGCGGGCGGCCCGTACCCGCAGGCACCCCAGCCGGGCCAGCCCTACGCACCGCAGCAGCCCCAGGCACCTCACACACCCCAGGGACCGCAGGCGCCCCAGTCCGGCCAGCCGTACGCCCAGCCCTACCCGCAGCCGCAGCCGCAGCCGCAGCCGCAGCCGCAGCCGGGGCAGCCCTATCAGCAGGGTCAGCCGTATCCGCCGCAGCACCCGGGGCAGCCGTATCCGCCCCAGCCGCCGCAGCAGTAGGCCGGAAAGCCGAAGGGCGGCCGGTGCCCCGTGAGGCACCGGCCGCCCTTCGGCGTCGTGGGAGCGGATGTCACTCCGCGGCGGCGATCAGCTCCCGGCACTTCTTCACATCGGCCGCCATCTGCTCCAGCAGGCCCTCCAGGGAGTCGAACTTGGCCTGGCCGCGCACGAAGGACAGGAAGTCGACCGCGACGTGCAGGCCGTACAGATCGAGGCCGACGCGGTCGATGGCGTACGCCTCGACCGTGCGCTCGGTGCCGTCGAACTGCGGGTTGGTGCCGACGGAGATCGCGGCCGGCATGGCCTCGCCCTCGACGTGCAGCCAGCCCGCGTAGACGCCGTCGGCCGGGATGGCGGTGTGCGGGAGCGTCTCGACGTTGGCCGTCGGGAAGCCCAGTTCACGGCCGCGCTGGGCGCCGCGCACGACGACACCCTCCACCCGGTGCGGGCGGCCGAGGATCTCGCCCGCGCCCTCCACGTCGCCCTCGGCGACCAGACGCCGGGTCAGGGAGGAGGAGAAGGCCTCGCCGCCGCCCGCGTTGCCGCTGACGTACAGCTCGACGATCTCGACCTCGAAGTCGAACGTCCGGCCCTGCTCGGCCAGGAAGTCCACGTCACCCGCGGCCTTGTGCCCGAAACGGAAGTTGGGGCCCTCGACGACGGCCTTCGCGTGCAGCTTGTCCACCAGCACCTTGGCGACGAAGTCGGCGGGCGACAACTTCGAGAACTCGGCCGTGAAGGGCAGGATCAGCACCGCGTCCACGCCCAGTTCCGCGATCAGTTCGGCGCGGCGGTGGTGCGGGGCGAGCAGCGGCGGATGGCTGCCGGGACGGACGACCTCGCTGGGGTGCGGGTCGAAGGTGACGAGCACCGTGGGCACGCCCAGTTCGCGGGCGCGGTCCACGGCATGCCTGATGATGAGTTGATGCCCGCGGTGGACTCCGTCGTAGGAGCCGATGGTGACGACGCTGCGCCCCCAGTCCTGGGGGATGTCCTCCAAGCCACGCCAGCGCTGCACTGTGACCGCTCCTCGAACCCGTGTCTGACTCTTACGGATGCTTCTTATGCAGGTCTAAGGGTGCCATGCCGGGTCGCCGGGGCAGGCACCGGCATCGATCCTGTGACAGTTCGCACGTGACGAAACGTGATCATGCGGATACGACGGCGCCCGAGAGGTTCTCGATCATGCGTCTGGTGGCCGGGCCGATCACGCCAGACCAGTCCTCGGGAGCCTCGGTCAGCCAGCCGGTGACCCGTGCGGCGAAGCCGGGCAGGTGGCGGCCCAGGTCGACGAGGGCACGGTCGTAGCGGGTGGCGCCCTCGGGGGTGCGGACGAACAGCGGGCCGAGGCGGTGGACGAGGTCGCGCAGGCCGTCGCCGCCGTGCGGGGCCGCGGCGCGCAGCAGGGCGTCGAGTACGGCCGGGTCGCGCTCGCGGGCCAGCAGGAACTCGCACAGCTCGGCGCGCAGCGGGCGGGAGGCGGGGTTCCCGGGCGTCGCGATCACCCCGGCGAGGGCGGCCCGTACCGGCTCGGGGCCGTCGTCCAGGAGCCCGGTGAGCAGCGGCAGCAGCACCGCGCGTACCTCGGGGCCCTGGTCGAGGCGCAGGTCGGCGTACGCGGCGAAGTGCCCGGCGGTCTCGGGCCGCGCCTCGACGACCTCCCGCACCAGCGCGGCCACCCGGCGGGCCAGGCCGGGGGTGGTCACGTCCGCGAGGGCGCGCAGGGCCTCGCCGGCGTCGGCGGGCGGATGCCGCGGTACGGGACGGGCGGCACAGGAGCCCTCGCCGCCGAGGGCGTACGGGTGCTCGCCCTGGGTGCCCAGGCGGGCCCGGAAGGCCGCGAGCACCGCCTCCGGGTGGGTGTTCAGCGCGGCGAGGAGGGTGTTCGGCGGCAGATGGGGGTCGCCCGCGGCGAAGTGGCCGAGGGCCTGCGGGAGATGCTGGGCGCGGGTGCGGGGGTCGCGGACGAGGAGGCCGAGCGCGCCGCCGTGCAGCGGGCTGTCGGCGGGGCGGGCCAGGAGCGCGAGGGCGGCGTAGCGCAGCAGGGCGCGGTCGGCGTCGGTGCGCACGTGCGGGGCGGCGGCGAGGCCGTAGGTGACGGCCGCGACCCGCCGCGCGGGGCGTTCGTCGTGCGCCCAGCGGTCGACGGCCCGGCACACCGCCGACGGCTCGTCCTCCGCCAGTACGGCGAGCAGTTCGTCCCCGCGCCGGTGCGCGGCGTCGACGAGCAGCTCGGTGAGATCGTCCAGCGCCCGGTGCCGGTGCGTGTGCAGCAGTGCCTGCGCGGCCCGGGCGACGGTGGCGTGCGGGGTCGCGGGCAGCGGCCGTTCGTCGTCGAACCAGCGGATCAGCTGCGGCTGTACGGCGGTGGTGTCCGCGGCGAGCAGCCGTGCCGTCGCGTCCAGGTACCGGTCGCCGGTGCCGCTGTCCGGCTCGGCCGGGGCGGGGTCCGCGAGGACCAGGCGGCGCAGCAGGTCGAAGCGGCCGGTGTCGGCCAGTGGCAGCGCGGTCCAGAAGCCGGGCGCGAACTCCCCCGGCACGGGACGCCCTTGGCGCCGCCGGTCGACGACGGTGTCGGCGAGCAGCCGCAGCACCGGCGTGTACGGAGTGGCGTCCGGCACGCGCAGCAGGGTCTCCGTGAACAGCCGGGCGGCCCACCAGGAGTCCGGGTCGGCGTCCAGGGCGTGCGCCAGCTCGTCGAGTTTCGCGGCGAGCCGGTCCGTGCCGTGCTGACGGGCGAGGAGCAGCAGGGCCTGGACGACGGGTCCGACGCGGTGGCGCGGTACCGGGACGACGGGGCGGGCGGTGCGCGGGCCGCGGCGGCGGTGCACCAGGGCGCGCAGGGCCTCGTCGAGGTCGAGGTGGGTGCCCTGGATCCAGTCGGCGAGTTCCTCGTGGGCGAAGCGGTAGCCGCCGCCGGCCGGCACGAGCAGGCCCTCGGTGAGCACGGCCGAGGCCCAGCCGGTGCCGCCGCCGAGCCGGGCGGGGGCGGGTCCCCAGGGGAAGACCGCCTCGAAGGAGGCGCGATCCAGTTCGCCCTGTCCGGGGCCGAGGCTGCGGCGGGCCGCCTCGTGCACCTGCCCGGCCACGCGCGCGGCGAGACGCCGTACGGCCGTGCCGCGCAGGCCGTTCTCGGCGGCGAGCCGGACGGCCACGCGCAGGCACATCAGGTCCAGCCAGGCGGCGAGGACGTCGTCCCGGTCGGTTCTCGGGGCAGGGGCGTCGGGCAGCGCGGCCCGCACCTCGGACAGCAGGCGCAGGGTCAGCGGGTGCCGGGCGTCGGCCTCGGCGAGGGCTCCTTCGGGGATGCCGTAGCGCTCCCGCGCCAGACGTGCCTCGTCGGCGGTGAGATCGCCCAGGCGGAGGCAGGGCGGGAGCCGGGGTTCCTCGGGGGCGGGGGGCGGCGCTTCGGCGTGGGCGCCGGCGGGTGGCTCGTCGGCATCGGGGCCGGGGGCACTGCCGACGTCGACGTCGGTGTCCGTGTCCGTGTCGGCAGCGAGCCTTCCGGCAACGCGGATGAGCCGCTCGCCGCCCCCGGCGGTCCTTCCTCCGCCCGCGCGGGCGGACGGCACCGTGGTGTCGGCACCTCCGGACGGCACCCCGGGCTCCGTGCCCACCCCGTGCAGCATGTGCGGCGGAAACTCCGCCCCCGCGCTCTCCCAGTACTCCGCCCGGCAGGCCACCACCAGCCGCGCGCCCGTGTCGCGCAGCCACTCGGCCGTGCCCTCGGTCCACGCGGGCAGCCGGTGGGCCAGGACGGGCGGCATCTCCTCGGGCCCGTCCAGGAGGAGCAGCAGGGGCCGGCCGGCCGCACGGGCCGCGCGGGCCAGCTGTTCCGGGGTGGTGCCGTCGAGCCCGGCGGTGAAGCCGGTGGCGGAGGCGTGCAGGATGCGGGCGGCCCGGGTGAGGGTGCGGCGTACGGCGTCGGCCACCGAGGTGTCCGTGTCCCGCAGGTCGGCGCCCCGCAGCCACAGGGTCGGGGCGGGTTCGGGGCCGCGGTGCCTGCGGGCGGCGAGTGCCGTCAGTTCCGTCGTACGGCCGCTGCCGGGCGACCCGACGAGGCCGAGGACGGCGGCCGGGCCCCGGTCGAACGCGGCGAACTCCGCGGCCGTGGCGGCCCGTTCGACGGGTTCGGCCGTGCCGGTGCCGGCGGTGCCGGGGGCATGGCCCGCGAGCGCGGCGGGCGGGCCGTCGGAGCCGACGGAGGTGGCGGTGAGTTCGAGGACGCCCGCGAGGTTGAGGTCGGTGCCGTAGGCGGGCACGGTGGCCGCGTTCCGGGCGAGGAGGCCGGCGAGCGGGCCGTCCGGGGCGGGCCGCAGCGGGACGGCGAAGCCCGCGTCGCGCCCGTCGTGCCGCAGGGCGGTGCCGAGCACTCCGATCACCGTGCCGGTCGCGGCGTCCAGCACGGGGCCGCCGGCCGCTCCCCCGCCGAGCCTGAGCGCGTCCCGGCCCGCGGTGCCGATCGCGAGCTCCAGGGCGTCGTGCAGGACGTGGAAGCGGTCGGTGGCCGTGTAGGTCGCGCGGGTCGCGCCCAGCACCCGGGCCTCGCGCCAGCAGCCTGCGGCGAGCCGTACGTACGTCCCGGCGTCGACGCGGTCCCGGACGGTGACGGGGAGCGGGTCCACCCCGAGCCCCTGGGTGCGGACGAGGGCCAGGTCCTGCGCGGGCAGGGGGGTGACGGCCTCGGCGGCGACCACGCAGGACCGGCCCCTGGCGGCGCGCAGCACCAGGCGGCGCAGGCCGTCGACGGCCTCGTGGCTGGTGATCAGGGTGCCGTGGTGGTCGGCGAGGAAGCCGAGGCCGCGTGGCCGTCCTGCCAGGTCGTGCACCTGGACGAGGACGTCGTCGCGGGCGGTGCCTGGAGACGGCGGCGCCTGTCCGTCCCCGTACGGCTCACCCGGTGCCCCGTCCGGCGCGCTGTCGGCCCGCCGGCCCCCTGCCGCCATGGTCGAATCTCCCCGCCTCGCGCGCGTGCCCTGTCCTCGACGGTAGGGGCGCGGTGATCGGGCGGACAGATCGCGCGGCGAACGCGCCCCCCTGCACTCCCTCGGTTCACTCCGAGCGCCCGCCCGGACGGGTGAATGGACGGGGCGGGCCGGACAACCCTGGGGCGTGTTTCGAAAGTCCCGTCGTCCGCCCGAAGGGCGGGCCCCGCGGCGTCTGGTACGTGTGATCGCAAGGTTTCGGAGCGCCCTGACAGCGGAGCTGTTCGGGCGTTTCGGCAACGCCGCTGGGTCCCCTCCGGGGGGGAGTGTGTGCCAGGCGTCGCGCGGCAGGCGCGACTTTCGAGGCACGCCCGAGGAGGTGGGGGAAACCGAGGAGAGACCGAGGAGCGGCGGCAGGACGCCTCCTGACCGCCGCTCCCCGGGCGCCCGGCCGGGCCGCTCGACGGGTCAGCCGAAGACGGCCAGGCTCTTGGCCTTGCCCTTGTGCTCCTCGACGAGCACCAGGAAGCGCCCCTCGGGGTCGAACACCGCCACGGGACCGGAGCCGGTGTACTCGTCCGGCATCTCCAGCCGTACGCCGTTCAGCAGCAGCCGGGCGCGCTTGGCGTCGATGTCCCAGCGCGGGAACGCGGCCGTGGCCGCCTCGGCGACCGGCATGACCGTCAGCTCCTGCTGGAGCTGGTCGAGCGTCCTGGCCGAGTCCAGCTTGTACGGGCCCACCCGGGTGCGGCGCAGCGCCGTGAGGTGGCCGCCGACACCGAGGCCGGCGCCCAGGTCGCGGGCGAGGGCACGGATGTAGGTGCCGGAGGAGCAGACCACCGACACGACCAGGTCGAGCACGGGGGTGCCGTCCTCGGCGACCGCGTCGCGCACGTCGTACACCGCGAAGGAGGAGACGGTGACCGGCCGGGCCGGGATCTCGAAGTCCTCGCCCTCGCGCGCCCGCTTGTAGGAGCGCACGCCGTCGATCTTGATGGCGCTGACCTTGGACGGCACCTGCATGATGTCGCCGGACAGCTTGGCGATCCCGGCGTCGACGGCCTCCCGGGTCACCCCGGAGGCGTCGGCGGACGCGGTGATCTCGCCCTCGGCGTCGTCGGTGACGGTCGTCTGGCCGAGCCGGATCGTGCCGAGGTACTCCTTCTCGGTGAGGGCGAGGTGCCCGAGGAGCTTGGTCGCCCGCTCCACACCGAGGACGAGGACGCCGGTCGCCATGGGGTCGAGCGTGCCGGCGTGGCCGACGCGCCGGGTGCGGGCGATGCCGCGCATCTTGGCGACGACGTCGTGCGAGGTGAAGCCCGACGGCTTGTCGACGATGACAAGGCCGTCGGGCGTGTTGTGCTGCTTGCTCATTCGGCGGCGTCGTCCGTCTCGTCGTCCTCTTCGCCCGGCTTCCTGTACGGGTCCGCTTCACCCGCGTACGCGGCGCCCGCGGACGCCTCGCGCACCTTGGCGTCGGACTGACGCGCCTTGTCGAGGAGGTCCTCGATGGTGCGCGCGGTGTCCGGCAGGGCGTCCGCGACGAAGGTCAGGGTGGGCGTGAACTTCACCCCGGCCGCGCGTCCGACCTCGGAGCGCAGGATGCCCTTGGCGCTCTCCAGCCCTGCCGCGGCGGCGGCGCGCTCCTCGTCGTCCCCGTACACGGTGTAGAAGACGGTCGCCTCCCGCAGATCCCCGGTGACCCGGGTGTCCGTGATGGTGACGTGCGAGCCGAGCCGCGGGTCCTTGATACCGCGCTGGAGCTTCTGGGCCACCACCTCTCGGATGAGGTCCGCCAGCCTCTTAGCCCGCGCGTTGTCGGCCACTGGTCCGTCTCCTTAAGTGTCTTGCTTCTTGCTTCAGTCTTCGTCGCTGTGGAGTCTGCGTCGAACCGAGAGCAGTTCCACCTCGGGCCGTGCGGCCACCAGCCGCTCGCAGCGGTCCAGCACGTCTCCGAGATGTCCCGCGTCCCCCGAGACGTACGCGAGCCCGATCTCGGCCCTGCGGTGGAGGTCCTGGTGGCCGGTCTCGGCCGCGCTCACCGCGTACTTCCGCTGGAGCTCGGCGACGATCGGACGGACCAGGGAGCGCTTCTCCTTGAGCGAGTGGACGTCGCCGAGGAGCAGATCGAAGGACAGAGTCCCCACATACATGTGTGTGTCCGGATGTCCCGCCGGTTCGGGGTACGGGCGCCTCAGCGCGGCGCCGATACGGGAACCGTACACGCAACGGCCGGGGCCGATCGACGGAAATATTCTCCGCCGACCGGCCCCGGTCGCGTGTCAGGTCACACGCGCGGCTTCTCGCGCATCTCGTACGTCGCGATGACGTCGTCGACCTTGATGTCGTTGAAGTTTCCGAGGTTGATACCACCCTCGTAGCCTTCGCGGATCTCGGTGACGTCGTCCTTGAAGCGACGCAGGCCCTCGATGTTGAGGTTCTCCGCGACCACCTTGCCGTCGCGGATGAGGCGCGCCTTGGTGTTGCGCTTGACCTCGCCCGACCGGATGAGCACACCGGCGATGTTGCCCAGCTTGGACGACTTGAAGACCTCGCGGATCTCCGCCGTGCCGAGCTCGACCTCCTCGTACTCCGGCTTGAGCATGCCCTTGAGGGCCGCCTCGATCTCCTCGATCGCCTGGTAGATGACCGAGTAGTACCGGACGTCCACGCCCTCGCGCTCGGCCATCTGCGCCGCGCGGCCGGCCGCGCGGACGTTGAAGCCGATCACGATGGCGTCGGAGCCCATCGCCAGGTCGATGTCGGACTCCGTGACCGCACCGACACCACGGTGCAGGACGCGGATGTCGACCTCTTCGCCGACGTCCAGCTGGAGCAGGGAGGACTCGAGCGCCTCGACGGAACCAGACGCGTCACCCTTGATGATCAGGTTCAGCTGCTGGACCTCGCCGGCCTTGAGCACCTTGTCCAGGTCCTCCAGCGACACACGGCGCGTGCGCTTGGCGAACGCGGCGTTGCGCTCACGGGCGGCGCGCTTCTCGGCGATCTGACGGGCCGTACGGTCCTCGTCGACCACCAGGAAGTTGTCGCCCGCACCCGGGACGTTGGTCAGGCCCAGGACCTGGACCGGCGTCGACGGGCCGGCCTCGGCGACGTTGTTGCCGTTGTCGTCGAGCATGGCGCGCACTCGGCCGTAGGCGTCGCCCACGACCATGGTGTCGCCGACCCTCAGCGTGCCTCGCTGGACGAGGACCGTCGCCACGGCACCGCGGCCGCGGTCGAGACGGGACTCGATCGAGATGCCCTGCGCGTCCTGGTTCGGGTTGGCCCGCAGGTCGAGCGAGGCGTCGGCCGTGAGGACCACGGCCTCCAGCAGCGAGTCGATGTGCAGACCCTGCTTGGCGGAGATGTCGACGAACATGGTGTCGCCGCCGTACTCCTCGGCCACCAGGCCGTACTCGGTCAGCTGACCGCGCACCTTGGTCGGGTCGGCACCCTCGACGTCGATCTTGTTGACCGCGACGACGATCGGGACGTCGGCCGCCTTGGCGTGGTTGAGCGCCTCGACCGTCTGCGGCATGACGCCGTCGTTGGCCGCGACGACCAGGATCGCGATGTCGGTCGACTTCGCACCACGGGCACGCATGGCGGTGAACGCCTCGTGACCCGGGGTGTCGATGAAGGTGATCTTGCGCTCTTCGTCGTTGACCTCGGTGGAGACCTGGTAGGCACCGATGTGCTGGGTGATGCCGCCGGCCTCGCCCGCGATGACGTTCGTCTTGCGGATGGCGTCGAGCAGTCGGGTCTTACCGTGGTCGACGTGACCCATGACGGTCACGACCGGCGGACGCACGACCAGGTCGTCCTCGTCGCCCTCGTCCTCGCCGAACTCGATGTCGAAGGACTCGAGCAGCTCGCGGTCCTCCTCCTCCGGGCTGACGATCTGAACCGTGTAGTTCATCTCGCCCGCGAGGAGCTGGAGGGTCTCGTCGGAGACGGACTGGGTCGCGGTGACCATCTCGCCGAGGTTCATCATGACCGCGACGAGCGACGCCGGGTTGGCGTTGATCTTCTCCGCGAAGTCGGTGAGCGACGCACCGCGCGACAGGCGAATGGACTCGCCGTTGCCGCGAGGCAGCATCACGCCGCCGACCGACGGGGCCTGCATGGCCTCGTACTCCTGGCGCCTCTGCCGCTTCGACTTGCGGCCACGACGCGCGGGACCACCGGGACGACCGAAGGCGCCCTGCGTGCCACCACGGCCGCCGGGGCCGCCGGGACGGCCGCCGAAGCCGGGACGGCCACCGCCGCCGGCACCGGCACCCGGGCCACCGGGACGACCGGCGAAACCGCCACCGCCGCCACCGGGACCGCCGGGACGACCGGCGAAGCCGCCGCCACCGCCACCGGGACGACCCGCGAAGCCGCCGCCACCGCCGGGACGACCGCCGCCGCCACCGGGACGACCGCCCCCGCCGGGACCGCGGCCGCCGGGGCCACCGCCACCGGGACGCGGGCCGGCAGCGGGACGCTGCGGCATCATGCCGGGGTTGGGACGCGGGCCGCCGGGTCCGCCGCCGGGACGGGGACCGCCCTGCGGACGCGGCATGGAGCCCGGAGTGGGACGCGGGCCGCCGGGAGCCTGGGGACGAGGACCGCCGCCCTGGGCGCCGGGCGCCTGCGGACGGGGACCGCCGCCACCGGGAGCACCCTGGCCGCCGGGACGCGGAGCGCCCTGCGGACGGGGCGCCTGCGGGCGCGCCATACCGGCGTTGCCGCCGGAGGTGAACGGGTTGTTGCCCGGACGCGGACCGGCCGGACGGGCACCGCCCGGACGGGGGGCCTGGCCACCGGCACGGGGACCGCCCTGGCCCGGACGACCCGCCTGGCCCTGACCGGGGCCGGACGGACGGGCACCGGGCTTCGGCGCACCCGGACGACCCGCGGGACGCGGGGCCTGGGAGGCGGCCGGAGCCGGAGCGGCCGGAGCGGCCGAAGCGGCCGGGGCGGCCGGCGGAGCGGTGAACTCCGGGGCAGCCGGGGCCGGACGCGGCGCGGGCTTCGGGCCCGGCGTCGGACGCGGACCGGGGGCCGGGGCCTGCGCGGCGGGGGCCGCGGGTGCCGCCGGAGCCGCGGGCGGGGCCGCAGCGGGCTTGGGGGCCGCCGGCCTGGGAGCAGCCGGACGGGCCGCCTGCGCCGGAGAGGGCGCGGCGGGCTTGGGGGCGGCCTTCCTGGGCGCGGCGGACTTGCCGCCGCCCTGGAAGGCGTCAGTCAGTTTGCGTACAACGGGCGCCTCGATCGTCGAGGACGCCGATCGGACGAATTCACCGAGTTCCTGGAGCTTGGCCATGACGACCTTGCTCTCAACGCCGAACTCCTTGGCGAGTTCGTAGACCCGGACCTTAGCCACTTCGCTCCTTTGAGGTCCGGGTTGCGGCCGGACCGTCGCTAGTTCATGGGCGTACTCATCGCGTACTCATCGAGTGCTCATCGCAATCTCGACCTGCTTTCGACTCGCGAGGTACCAGGCCGCACGGGGTGTTCCGTACGGCACGTCTTACGGTGTTGCCTGCTCGGCAACGATCGTCTGCTCCACGTATCGGCGCAACGCCTTTGTGTCGAGCGCTGACGGGGCGCGCAGTGCCCGCGTGAACGCCCGGCGGCGGACCGCCTGGTCGAGACAGACGAGGGCGGGGTGCACATAAGCACCCCGGCCGGGCAGCGTACCGCGTGGATCAGGGACGCATTCGTCCCTGATCGCCACGATGCGCAGCAGACCGGTCTTGGCCGCTCGCTCCCGACACCCCACACAGGTGCGCTCAGGGCATGCTCGGGCGTGCGTCCGGCCAGACACAGTTAAGTCTACCTCCCCGTGCCGACCTCACCCTTTCGGGGCAAGAATCGAACGGCTGTTGTCGTGATCTCAGCGGCGTGCGGCCGGGAACTATTCCCCGGGCTGCTCGGTGTCGGGCCGGATGTCGATCCGCCAGCCGGTGAGGCGGGCGGCCAGGCGGGCGTTCTGCCCCTCCTTGCCGATCGCCAGCGACAGCTGGTAGTCCGGCACGGTCACCCGCGCCGAGCGGGCCGCCAGGTCCACGACCTCGACCTTGGAGACCCGGGCCGGGGACAGGGCGTTGGCCACCATCTCCGCGGGGTCGTCCGACCAGTCGACGATGTCGATCTTCTCGCCGTTCAGCTCGCCCATCACGTTGCGCACCCGGCCGCCCATGGGGCCGATGCAGGCGCCCTTGGCGTTCAGGCCCGAACGGGTGGACCGTACGGCGATCTTGGTGCGGTGGCCGGCCTCGCGGGCGATGGCGGCGATCTCCACCGAGCCGTCCGCGATCTCCGGCACCTCCAGGGCGAAGAGCTTCTTCACCAGAGCGGGATGCGTACGCGAAAGGGTGACGGACGGACCGCGCACACCCTTCGCCACCCGGACGACGTAACTGCGCAGCCGCATGCCGTGCGGGTAGGTCTCGCCCGGCACCTGCTCCTGCACCGGCAGGATGGCCTCCAGCTTGCCGATGTCGACCAGCACGTTCTTCGGGTCGCGGCCCTGCTGCACCACACCGGTGACGATGTCGCCCTCACGGCCCGCGTACTCGCCGAGCGTGGCGTCGTCCTCGGCGTCGCGCAGACGCTGGAGGATCACCTGCTTGGCGGTCGTCGCGGCGATCCGGCCGAAGCCGGACGGGGTGTCGTCGAACTCCCGGGGCTCCTGACCGGGCTCCAGGTCCTCGGGGTCCTCCTTCGCCCACACGGTCACATGCCCGGTCTCCCGGTTGAGCTCCACGCGCGCGTGTCGGCGGCTTCCCTCGGTGCGGTGGTAGGCGATGAGGAGGGCCGATTCGATCGCCTCGACCAGCAGGGAGAAGGAGATCTCCTTCTCCCTGACCAAGCCCCGCAGGGCGCTCATGTCGATGTCCACGGCTACGCCTCCTCCTCTTCCTTCATGTCCTTCTTGTCCTTGCGGTTGAACTCGACCTGCACGCGCGCCTTGGCGATCTCCGGGAAGCCGATCCGGCGGGCGGTGGCCTTGCGGCCCTTCACGCCGGGAACCTCGACGTCCAGACCGTCCTCGTCCACGGTGAGGATCCGGGCGATCACTTCGTCGCCCTCGGTGAGCTGGAACTTCACGAGCCGGTCGACGGCACGTACGTAGTGCCGGTGCTCGGTGAGCGCGCGCTCCGCGCCCGGGGTGCCGACCTCCAGGTCGTAGGCCGCGTCGCCCATCGCGTTGGTCTCGTCGAGCTTCGCCGAGAGCGCGCGGCTCACATCGGCGATCGCGTCCAGGTCGGCGCCCTCGTCGGAGTCGACGACCACACGGAGCACACGCTTGCGTCCGACCGAGTCCACGGCGATCTCTTCGAGATCAAGGCCCTGGGAGGTGACGAGCGGCTCCAGAAGTTCTCGCAGCCTCTCGCTCTGGGTGGTGCTCATCCGGGTGACTCCTCGGCCGCGTGTGCTGTTGTGGGATGGGGCGCGTGTCTGATCAAAGGGTATCGGGTCCCAGGGTGTGTTGCCGTCCACGTCCCGCCCCGGCGGTGGAGCGGAGCGGCGGGGCCGGGACCGGCGCCGACCGCGGCCCGGCGGCGTCCGCGAGGTCCCCCGGGGAGGCGTCGGGCGGCAGCGGTCCCGCGGCGTCCGCCGGGTCCCCCGAGGGGCGTCGAGCCGGTGACACGGCTCACGTGGGTGCGCGGGTACCGTGATCACGGCGGGCCGCCACCCGTCCATCCGTTCGTACGACTCCCGAGGACGTCTGCCGTGCAGTTTCCCCCGCCGCCGCGCATCCCCTCGGGGCCGCGCAGAAGAACCCTGCTCGCCTCGGCCGCGGGCGGCCTGCTGCTGACCGGATGCACCGACGGCCCCGAGGAGCGGGAGGAGGCCACCGCGGGCAGCCCGTCGCTCGCCGAACGGGCACGCGCGCGTGCCGCCGTCGACAGCGCGGGACTCGTGTCACGCTACGACGCCGTCCTGACGGCCCACCCCGCGCTGGCGGACCGCATCGGACCGCTGCGGGAGACCGCCGTGCGGCACGTGACGGCCTTCGGCGGCGTACGGCGCTCCCCGCAGGCCTCCGCGACCGCCTCGGCGGCATCCTCCACGACGGGTCCGGCGGCGCCCACGCCCCCCGCGTCCGCTCCCCCGCCCGGCACCGAGAGGGACGCGCTCGCCGAGCTGGCCGCCTCCGAGCGGGCGCTCGCCGACCGGCGGTCGCGGGAACTGCTGGCGATGCCCGGCGAACTCGCCCGGCTGCTGGCCTCCGTGGCCGCCGCCGGGGCCGCGCACGCGTATCTGCTGACCCGGACCCCGACGGAGGGCCCCGCATGAGCGAGCCGACGAAGCAGGCCGGACTCACCGCGCTCCAGGCGGCACTGGCCGCCGAGCACGCGGCGGTCTACGGCTACGGGGTGGTCGGAGCCCGGATCCGCGAGGGCCGCCGCACCGAGGCCCGCGCCGCCTACGACGCCCATCGCGCCCGGCGCGACACGCTGGTCCGCGAGGTGCGCGACCAGGGCGGCAAGCCGGTTCCGGCGGCAGCCGGATACGCCCTGCCGTTCGCGGTCACCGACTCGGAGTCGGCGGTACGGCTCGCCGCCGAGCTGGAGGACCGTGTCGCCGGGGTCTACTCCGACCTGGTGCGGGCCACCACCGGCGAGGGCCGGGCCGCCGCCGCGCAGGCGCTGCGGGAGGCGGCGGTCCGCGCGGTGCGCTGGCGCGGCGGGAGCGTAGCCTTCCCTGGGCTCGCCGAGCGGGCGGCGACGGCCTCGGCGCCGCCCACGGCCTGAGGTTCACGGGGACACGGGCACGACGGGAACACACGGGGACTCGGGAAGGACAACTCGCGCATGGCTTTCGAACCGCCGCGGCGTCTGGTCAGGGCGCTCGGTGAGAGCGCGCCGGTCGGTGACGACTGGCTGGAGAGGCTGCCCGAGGCGCTCCAGCAGGCCGTCGCGCTACGCGAGTTGACCGTGGAGCGGGTGCAGATGCCGGGCGGCCGCAGCAGCCTCGTCGTCCTCGTGCGCCGGGCCGACGGTACGCCCGCCGTGCTCAAGCTGGCCCCGCCGCGGGCCAGGCCGCTGAGCGAGCGGGCCGCGCTGGCGCACTGGGCCGGGCTGGGTGCCGTACAGCTGCTCGAGGACCGGGCGGCGGAGGGTGAGCTGCTGCTGGAGCGGCTGCATCCGGACGTCTCGGTGCGGTCGTTGCCGGAGGCGAAGGCTCTGCTGGAGGCCGCGGGGACGTTGCGCAGGCTGTGGGTGGAGCCGCCGGAGGGGCATCCCTTCGAGACGGTCGCCGAGCGCACGGGTCGGCAGGCGCGGGCCATGCGGGCGAGTGCGGACGCCGATGCGGAGTTGGCGGCCCTCGTCGACGCGGCGCTGGCGGTGCGTGAGGACTTGGTGGCCTCGGCGCCCGAACACCGGTTGCTGCACGGTACGTTCCGGCAGTCCAAGGTGCTTGCCGCGGACCGGTCGCCGTGGCTGGCCGTGGGGCCCGACCCGGTGGTCGGCGAGTGCGCGTTCGACCTCGCGCGGCTGGTCCGTGACCGGGTGGAGGACCTGATCGCGTCCCCGTCCGGGGCGGCGACCACGCGTCGGCGGGTGAAGCGGCTCGCCGAGTCGCTGGACGTGGACCAGGAGCGGTTGCGGGGGTGGACGCTGTTCCGGGCCGTGGAGTCGGGGGCGCGGGCGCGGCGGGTGGGCCGGGCGGGGGATGCGGATCTTTTGTTGGAGTTCGCGGGGTGGCTGTAGGCCTCCGGCCGGGTTCGGGGGTGGTCGGGGGTCGTTGTGCGGGTGCGGGGGCGTGTGGGTCTTCGCGCCGTTCCCCGCGGTGAGCCCTGCCGGGGGCTGCGCCGGTTCGGGGTTTGGACAAGGTTCGCTGGCGGGTGCGGGATCGTGGGGGTTCTCGCGCCGTTCCCCGCGGTGAGCCCTGCCGGGGGCTGCACCGGTTCGGGGCTTGGACAAGGTTCGCTGGCGGATGCGGGATCGTGGGGGTTCTCGCGCCGTTCCCCGCGGTGAGCCCTGCCGGGGGCTGCGCCGGTTCGGGGTTTGGACAAGGTTCGCTGGCGGGTGCGGGATCGTGGGGGTTCTCG
>NZ_JBIALD010000041.1:33129-41384 GCF_042873115.1 Streptomyces sp. NPDC005017
GCGCCGTTCCCCGCGCCCCTTCAGGCGGTGGGCCCCGGGGCGGTTGAGGCGGTGAGGCCCGCTGGGGGGCACCGCGCCCTCTGCCCGTCTTGGGTGGCGGAGGGCGCGGCGGGGCCGGCCGGCGTGCCTCCCGAGCTTGCCGACCGGAGTCTCGTCCGTCCCCGACCGGGCTGTCAGGGGCCGACGCGACGCCGGGTGGGAACGCCGAGCAGGGTTCCCTCGAGCGCCAGCAGATGCGTGTGCCGGCGGATATGGGCGTCTCGGTCCGCGCCGGGCTCCTCGGGGTGCTCGTCGGTACAGGGCCCGACCGGGTGTTCCATGGCGGGCTCCGCGAACGGTACGTGCTCGAACAACGCGAGGTCATCAGGCCGAACGGCCCATGAAAGCTGCTGTCCGCCGGCCATCAGCCGCAGCCGGAGGCTGCCGTGGTGCCCGGCCCTGACGGCCGGGGTGATGACGGCGCTCGCGGGGTGGAGGGCCGCCAGCCAGGCCAGCAGGTGCGCCCGCTCACGGCTGAGGCGGCCGGACTCCTGCGCGTAGGAGTCCGCGTGCAGCTGCCAGCGCGTCACCTCCTGCCGGCAGACGGCGAGGTCGTCCTCAAGGCGTGACGGGGGGTCCGTCTCACGCCCGGCCGCGGCGGGGCGCCGCAGGAGATGACGGAGTCGGAGAAGGGGGCGGAGACCCGGCCGGGCGCGCCGCGCGGAACGCGAAAGGGGGCGCGGCCGGCCGGGTCCGGGGCCGTCGGGCGGGAAGCCCTGGGTGGATGCGGACATGCGCTGCTCCGGGTGCGGTGGACGATGCGATGGCCGGACTGCCCTGAACGGGGGGCGGGCGGCGCGGGTCCGCCGGGCTGGGCTCGGGTGGAGCCGGTGCGGCGGTAGAACCCGGCGCCGCGGGCGTTGGCGGCGCGGCAGGCGTCGTCGACCGGCTCCTGCAGGCGCAGATGCCGCTGGTAGGCCGCCCGGGTGCCGCAGGGGGCGGGCTCCCGGCGCGGGCGGCCCGTCGGACCAGGGGCGGACTCGGTGTCCGGCGCCGGGCCCTGCCGGGACCCGGCCCGTTCCAGGGCGTAGCGCTGGGGTCCGGTGAGACCGGCGACGATGCCGCCGCGGTGGCCCTCGGCCATCCCTTCCTCCCTCTTGAGCACCGTCTCCCGGCACGGCAGGAGGACCGGGCAGTTCTGGCAGACGGCGACGGCCAGGTCGCGGGTGCGCTCGGAGAACCAGAGCTCCGCGTCCTGGAACCGGCACGAGGCGTCCAGCTCCCAGCCCCACCCCCGGCCGTCGGCGGCGGACGGACTCACCGGCGCGCTCCCCGGCCCGGACCGGCCGCGCGGACCGGCGTCAACGGCCCCACGTAGGCGGCCACGTTGGCGAGGGAACACCGTTCCGGGCGGCCGTCCAGCGACATCAGCGGCATGCCTTCGGCGGTCTGCGCCCCCTGGAAGTACCAGATGTCGCCGTGCGCGTCGCGATACGGCTGCACGAGGTCGTAGGTGATCCCGCCGAGCCGGAACAGCCGCTTCGTCCGAGCCTCTCCGCCGGGCACGGCACCGTCGGGCAGGGGCGCCGTCCCGTCGGACACCGGCCCGACGGCTTCGAGCACGGGCGTGGCCGTCTCGGACGCGCCGGTGATCCGGCCCAGCACCGACACCCGTACACCGTGGCGCCGGCCCTCGCCGGTGAGGAGGTGCGGGCGGGACAGTTCGCTGACGACGGTGATCCCGAAGTACGCGCGCCATCTGGCCCACTCGGCCAGGTCCGGGACGCGGAGCAGCACCCGCACGGTGTCGCCGTCGGCGTCGACGGCCAGCAGCCCGGGGTGCCGCCCGGCCTCGCGCTCGACGGACTGCGCCACACGCCTGGCGCGCCGGCAGTCGATGTCCCAGGCGATGGCCTGGCGCTCGAGGTCGGTGGGCACGACGTCGTCCGGCCGGCCGTCGGCCGCGGGGAGCGAGGTGCGCGACCAGCCGCCGTCGGACGTCCGGTGCAGCACGGCGGCGGTGAAGCGGTCCGGGCCGACCGGCCCGTGGGCGGAGCCGAGGGGCCGGCCGGAGGTCGCGGCCGGGTCGTGCGGTACGGAAGCCAGGGCCGCGGGAACCGTGCCGACGGCCGCCGAGAGGTCCTCGCTCACAACGACACCGCCCCGACCGTCCACCGCAGCTGGCGCATCGCGCGATGGGTGAGGGCACGCACGGCACCGACGGTGCGGCCCATCTCGTGAGCCGTCTCCTCGGGAGACAGCTCGTCGAGGAAACGCAGTTGGAGGCAGTGGCGCTGCGGCGGACTCAGCGTCAGCAGGGCGCGCTGGACGGCCTCGCAGGCTTCCACGGCCTCCAGGGCGCGCAGCGGCGGGGACTCGCCTTCGCGGACCGGGCGCACCGGGTCCCGGGGCTCGGCGACCAGGGTCTCGCGCCGGGTGCTGCTGCGGCCGATCTCGTCCAGGTACAGGTTGCGGGCGATGGTGATCAGCCAGGCGGCGAACGCGCTGCCCTGCCAGGCGAAGCCGCCGATGCCGCGCAGGGCACGGACGAACACCTCCTGGGCCAGGTCCTCGGCCAGATGACCGTCACGGGTGCGGAACACCAGATAGCGGTACACGACGCGGTAGTGCTCGCGGTAGAGAAGGGCGAAGGCCTCACGGTCGCCCTGGCGGGCCCGTGCGACTAACGCGGGCTCCGGACCGATCGGCGCGGTCCGGATGTCGGTCTGTGGGGACAGGGTCGGTGCGGACAAGGTCGGTGCTCCTCGGACGTCATGGGTGCGGTGCGGATGGGGATCCTCGCGATGTCTTCGGTGTCTTCGCCGTCTTCGGTATACGTGTAGATGTAGATTCGATGGGTAGAAAGAGAGTGATCCGCGATGTTCGGACGGGATCACACTCATCGCGCCACTCGGGCGCCGGCCGGTGCATCGGCGGAGAGAAGGTCCGCCTGCCCCCGACCTCCGGAGTTATCTACAGTCTTCACGTAGATGCAGATAGTGTCAAGCCGCTCACAGAGCGCAAGGAGCGGGCCTGACCGACGCCGCGAGAGGTGCCATAAAAGGTGCCATAAGGGGCGTCGTGAGGCATCACGGGGACCACACGCAAGGCTTCGTCACCGGCCCGCCCGGCAGTCGCACCAGGGCGGCGCACGGGGAGGCGCAACAGTGTGCGGCCGCCGCCCGAACGCTCCGGGGCGCACACCCGGGCCGTGTCGTCAATCTGCAATCTACTTGCGCATGTAGATACCCATGCCGGATGCTCTGACGTGTGACCAGCGAGCCGACACCCCCCACAGAGCCGCAGGCCGGCGACGACCCTCCACACCAGGGCGAGGACCTGGCGGATCTGCTCACCAGGCTGCTCTCCGGGGCCCAGGGCAGGACCCAGAAGGACCTGGCGGCCCAGGCGGGCATCTCGTATCCGACCCTGAACGCGTGGATGAACCGCACCCGCGGCACCTCACGCATCGACCCCGAGCGCCTGCGCGCCATGGTCGAGGTCTTCCGGCAGTGGGGCGTGCGGACCACCCCCCGCGAGTTCTTCGAAGCCGTCGGCCGCCCCGTCCCCGGCCCCAACCGGGACGAGCGCGAGGCGAGACTGCTCAAGCTCTACCGGCAATTGCCAGAAGCGCGTCAGCGGGCGCTGCTCAAGGACGCCGAGGCGATGCTCCAGGTCAGCCGGATCGGCTGACACTCCGGCGGTACCTTGGAGCCGACGGTTCCGGCATATGCGGCTATGGGCGGCCTCGAACGGATCTGCCGAAAACACCCATCTGTGCACACAGGCCCCGGTACCATCAGTCACCCGCTGACCTCCCGGAGCGGATCACTGCAGCGCGTTGTGCATCCTGGGGAGACAGTTGTGTGCATCCACGTCCGCGTAGCGACCGATCTGCCAACCATGGTCGTCTGGGACCCGGACGAGGTCAGTGTCCTCGTCGCCGGCGGCTCCCACCTGATCGACGTGATCCGGGAGCTGCGCGCCCTGCTCACGATCGATCTGGGCGCGCCTGAGGGAACCGGCAACGTTCTCCTGTGTTACTGCGGCATGCGGGTGAAGCTGCCCGCCGAACTCCTCGCCCGCGCCGTCGCCGCACAGGCCTGCTGACGGCGAGGGCGGCCTGCAACGGAGGAGACCGCCGCGGGGCGCAGGCACCGCGGCGGTCTCGTCCGGACCGTCGGATCAGGCGGTCAGGCGGGCGATCGCCTCTTCGACGGTCAGCTCCTCGCGCTCACCCGTCCGCCGGTCCTTGAGCTCGACGACACCCTCACCCGCGCGGCGGCCCGCGACCAGGATCTTCGGTACGCCGATCAGCTCGGAGTCCGTGAACTTCACACCCGGCGACACCCCGGCCCGGTCGTCCACCAGCACGCGCAGGCCGGCCGCGGAGAGCTTCTCCGAGACGTCGAGGGCCAGTTCGGTCTGGAGGGCCTTGCCGGCGGCGACGACATGGACGTCGGCCGGGGCGACCTCGGCGGACCAGCACAGGCCCTTGTCGTCGGCGGTCTGCTCGGCGAGGGCCGCGACCGCGCGGGAGACGCCGATGCCGTAGGAGCCCATGGTGACCCGGACCGGCTTGCCGTTCTGGCCGAGGACGTCGAGCTTGAGGGCGTCGGCGTACTTGCGGCCGAGCTGGAAGATGTGGCCGATCTCGATGGCGCGGTCCAGCTTCAGGCCCGTGCCGCACTTCGGGCAGGGGTCGCCCTCCTGCACGACCACGACGTCGACGTACTCGTCGACCTCGAAGTCACGGCCCGCGACGACGTTCTTCGCGTGCGTGCCCTCCTTGTTCGCGCCGGTGATCCACGCGGTGCCGGGGGCCACGCGCGGGTCGGCGAGGTACTTCACCTTGTCCAGGCCCTGCGGGCCGACGTAGCCACGGACCAGGTCGCCGCGCTCGGCGAAGTCGGCCTCGGTGACCATCTCGACGGACGCCGGGGCGAAGTGCTCCTCGACCTTGCCCAGGTCGACCTCGCGGTCACCGGGCACGCCCACGGCGACGATCTCCCCGTCGACCTTCACCAGGAGGTTCTTCAGCGTGGCGGAGGCCGGGACGCCGAGGTGGGCGGCGAGGGTCTCGATGGTCGGGGTGTCGGGGGTGGGGATCTCCTCGGCGGCGGCCACGGCGGAGCCGTCGACCGGCTGGAGCTCGTAGGAGATCGCCTCGGTGTTGGCGGCGAAGTCGCAGTTCGGGCAGTCGGCGAAGGTGTCCTCGCCGGCCTCGGCCGGGGCCAGGAACTCCTCGGACTTCGAACCGCCCATGGCACCGGCGGTGGCGGCGACGACGCGGTAGTCGAGGCCGAGACGCTCGAAGACGCGCTGGTAGGCCTCGCGGTGCAGGGCGTAGGACCGGGCGAGGCCCTCGTCCTCCAGATCGAAGGAGTACGAGTCCTTCATCAGGAACTCACGGCCGCGCAGGATGCCGGCCCGGGGGCGGGCCTCGTCGCGGAACTTCGTCTGGATCTGGTACAGGACGACCGGCAGGTCCTTGTAGGACGAGCACTGGTCCTTGACCAGCAGGGTGAAGATCTCCTCGTGGGTCGGGCCGAGGAGGTAGTCGCCGCCCTTGCGGTCCTTCAGACGGAACAGTTCCTGGCCGTACTCGTCCCAGCGGCCGGTCGCCTCGTACGGCTCGCGCGGCAGGAGCGCGGGGAGGGAGACCTCCTGGGCGCCGATGGCGTCCATCTCCTCGCGGACGATGCGCTCGACGTTGGCGAGGACCTTCTTGCCGAGGGGCAGCCAGCTCCAGATACCGGCGGCGGTGCGGCGGACGTACCCGGCACGCACGAGAAGCTTGTGGCTGAGGACCTCGGCGTCCGCCGGGTCGTCGCGCAGCGTCTTCGCCATCAACTGGGACATGCGCTGGACCGGTGCGTTGGCCATGGTTCTCGTACTCCTGCCATTAAGGGTGATGGCAAGGAGGTTAGCCGGGCGGCGGGGGGCGGCGGAAATCGGTTAGCGACGGCGGAGGGGCAGGGGGGCGCCCATGACGGCGTAGGGGCGGGGGGCGCTCGGGAAGACCACTCGGCGGGCGAGGTCGACGTAGCCGAGGGAGTGGTAGAGGCCGCGGGCGGGGCTGTCGGTGTCGATCGCGGAGAGGATGCTGCGCGGTTCGTCGGCGCTGTCGGTGATCCGGGTGATCAGGGTCCGGCCGATGCCGCGGTTCTGGTACGACGGGTGGACATGGAGCTCGGTGATCACGAAGGAGTCGTCGAGCCAGGTCTCGTTGTCCTGGGCGCGCAGATAGGGCTCCACGACCGTGGACCACCAGTGCGTCCGGTCGTTCGGCATGCCGTAGACGAAGCCGGCGAGGTGCGCTCCGACGGTCGCGCCGAGGGCCCGGGCGCCCGGGTAGGTCATGTGCCGCAGGATGATCTGGCGGCGTACGGCGACCTCGTCCCGGTCCAGGCCGAAGGCGAGGGCCTGGACCGCCAGGGCCTCGTCGACGTGCGCCGCGAGGTCCAAGGGGCTGAAGACGAGGTCCATGACCGGAGCCTACAGGGGTGATTCTCTAGAAAAGCACGCTCATGAACGCGCCCACTTCCTCGAAGCCCACCCTCTTGTACGTCCTTCTCGCCGCCGTGTTGAAGTCGTTGACGTACAGGCTGGCCACGGGGGCGACGTCCGCGAGGGCGTACTGGAGGACCGCCGCCATGCCGGGGGCCGCGATGCCCTTGCCGCGGTACTCGGGGGCGACCCAGACGCCCTGGATCTGGCAGGCGTGTTCCGTGGCGGCGCCGATCTCCGCCTTGAACACGACCTTGCCCTCGCCGTCGACGCGGGCGAAGGAACGGCCGGTGCCGACGAGTTCCGCGACGCGGGCCTGGTAGAGCAGGCCGCCGTCGCCGGCCAGCGGGGAGACGCCGACCTCCTCGGTGAACATGGCCACGCAGGCCGGCATGATCGTCTCCATCTCGTCCTTGCGGACGCGCCGGACGCCGGGGTCCGGGGCGATGTCGTCGGGCATGCGGTCGGTGACCATGAGGGGCTGCCTGGACCGCACGTCGCGGGCCGGGCCCCAGTGGGGTTCGAGCAGGCGCCAGAGTTCGGCGGTGGACTCGGCGGGGCCGACGATCGAGGAGCAGCGGCGGCCGGCCCGGCGGGCGCGGTCGGCGAAGGCGCGGATCGCGCGGGGGGTGGCGCAGATGGGGACGAGGTTGGCGCCCGCGTAGCAGAGGGACGTGAGCATGCCGTCCTCGTACCAGCCCCACATCTCGCCGCCGAGGCGCCAGGGGTCCAGGCCGGCGACTCGGACGCGGGATGCGACGAAGGCGTTGGCCACGGGGTCCGTGTCCAGCACGGTGAGTGCGGCGGCCAGGTCACTCGGTTCGAGGACCCGGGAGGTGGTCTGGGTCAACACGTGCGGGGCCTCACGCTGGGGTTGCTGCTGATCCTCCGCACTATAGCTGCGCCGGCTGGGCGGTGGGGTGTCCGGTTTAGGGGGTTGTTGGGGGTTGGCGGCGTTCCGGGCGGTGGGGTGGTTGCGCCGTTCCCCGCGGCCCCTGGGGGCGTTGGGGGGCGGGGCCGGGTGGGCGGGTATCCCGTGCGTCGTGGGTTTGCGCAGTTCCCCGCGCCCCTTGGGGGGTGGTGGGGTTGCGGGCCGCTTCCCGGCCGTGGTGGGGTTTACGCCGTTCCCCGCGCCCCTTGAGGGCGGGGTTGGGGGTAGTGGGGCGCTTCCCGGCCGTGGTGGGGTTTGCGCCGTTCCCCGCGCCCCTTGAGGGGGTGGTGCGGGGTGTCGGCTCGCTTTACGTGCGTCGTGGGGTTTGCGCCGTTCCTCGCGCCCCTTGGGGGTGGGAGGGTCAGTCGGTTACTGAGATGGTGGGTTCGCCGGACGGGGTGCCTTCGGCTTCCATCTGTTCGGCGAGCTTCATCGCTTCCTCGATGAGGGTCTCCACGATCTTGGACTCGGGGACCGTCTTGATGACCTCGCCCTTGACGAAGATCTGTCCCTTGCCGTTGCCGGAGGCGACGCCGAGGTCGGCCTCGCGGGCCTCGCCGGGGCCGTTGACGACGCAGCCCATGACGGCGACGCGGAGCGGGACCTCCATGCCGGTGAGGCCGGCGGTGACCTCTTCGGCGAGCTTGTAGACGTCGACCTGGGCGCGGCCGCAGGACGGGCAGGAGACGATCTCCAGGCCGCGCTGCTTGAGGTTGAGGGACTCCAGGATCTGGAGGCCGACCTTGACCTCCTCGGCCGGCGGCGCGCTCAGCGAGACGCGGATGGTGTCGCCGATGCCCTGGGAGAGCAGCGCGCCGAAGGCGACGGCCGACTT
>NZ_JBIALD010000042.1:0-41245 GCF_042873115.1 Streptomyces sp. NPDC005017
CCCAGCTCCTCCTCGAATCCGTCAAGACCCCCGCCGACCCCACCGGCACCCCCGAACAGGAACACACCCCGGAACCCGAACCCGTGAAGTGACCCGGTGACCCCGTAGAGCGGGGAAGAAGCCCCGGGGAACGGGGACATGACGCGTACTGAGGGGCCGCCACGTTGCGGCCCCTCAGTCGTTCTCCGGTCAGGGGACAGGTCCCGGTGAGGTGGTCTCAAGCGAATCTTGAGCGCTGTAGTGGGATCGTGCTGGCAGCCGGTCTCATGGAGAACCGGGAGATATGGAAACCGCGCACGCGGTTTGTTACTCTGGGCATACGGTACGGAACCCACCATGCCGTCTCGGGACCACGGCAATCCCCTTTCTTTGACGTCCCGTTCGCCCCAGGAGACAGCACATGGTCAAGCAGGAGCGAGCCGCTCGTACGCGGCGTTCGCTGATCCAGGCCGCGGCTGAGGTGTTCGCCGAGGAGGGCTTCGTCCCCGCGTCGCTCGGCGCCATCAGTAAACGGGCAGGGGTCAGCAACGGGGCGCTGCACTTCCACTTCGCCAACAAGAACGCACTCGCCGACGCCGTCGAGGAAGAGGCCGCCGCGGCCATACGCCGGCTCACCGAGGTGGCGAGGGCCCGGCACGGCGACTCCTTGCAGGCCGTGGTGGACGCGACGCACGACCTGATTCGCTGCCTGGTCCAGGACGTCGTGGTCCGGGGCGGCTTCGAGCTCGCCTGCGGTGTCGCACGGCGGACGAAGTCCCCGTTACGGGCGGAGTGGCAGCGCTGGGTCGAGGACAGCCTCCGGCGGGCGGAGGGCAGTGGCTCGCTGGCCGACGGGGTCTCCTGGATGGACGCGGCCCATGTCATCGTCGCCGTCACCGCGGGTCTGGAGGTGCTGGGCGGCGAGGACGCCTCCTGGCTGTCCCATCAGCGGCTCACGGGGCTGTGGGCGCTGCTGCTGCCCCGGCTCGCCGACCAGCAGGAACTGGAGGCGCTGCAGTCGGGAGGCTCACAGCCGCAGGCGCCCGCGCTGGCACCCACTTCCGCGCTCCTGCGGGGGCCGTACCTTCACGGGTTCCCTGAGCAGTAGCAGGGCAGTGGGTGCGATGAAGCTTAAAACATACGGACCGTGCGGTTTGATTTTACCATCGCCGGTTGGGTCGCCCGACCGGCCCGAGGCAGGGGATAACCCGTGAGCATCAAGGTACTGGGCGCCCTGGACGTCAGGGAGAACGACGTCTCAGTGGTACCCACCGCGCGCAAGCCGCGGCAGGTGCTCGCCCTGCTGGCCTTCCACGCTGGGCAGGTGGTCGCCCCCGACTGGCTCGCCGAGGAGCTGTGGGGCGACAAGCCGCCCCGCAGCGCCCGCACCACCCTCCAGACCTATGTGCTCCAGCTGCGCGAACGCATAGCGGCCGCTCTGGAGCAGGGCGGGTCGGGTGACGCCCCGCCGCGCACGGCCAAGGACGTCCTGGTGACCACGCCGGGCGGCTACCTCCTCGACAGCGCCGGCGGCGCCGACGATGTGCGGGCGTTCGAGAGCCTGACGCAGGCGGGGTACCGGGCCATGGAGGACGGGGACTTCGCGGGCGCGGCACGGGGGCTGCGAGAGGCCCTGGAGCTGTGGACCGGGCCGGCCTTCGCCGACGTGCGGGCCGGCCGACGGCTTCAGGAGGCGGCCGAACAGCTGGAGGAGGCCCGGCTGTGCGCCCTCGACCGTCGTATCGAGGCGGATCTGCGGCTCGGCCGGCATCGCGAGCTGGTTGCCGAGCTCACCGTTCTGGTCAACCGCTACCCGACGCACGAGTCCCTCTGCGGCCAGTACATGCTCGCCCTGGAGCGCTCCGGGCGGCGCAGCGAGGCCCTGGAGGCCTACCGGCGGCTGCGCACCACGCTCGTGCGCGATCTCGGGCTGGAACCGGCGGCGGAACTGCGCCGGATCCAGCGGCTGATTCTCACCTCCGGGCCCGATGAGTTGCCCGGGCCGGGGTGATCGAGTGCGCTTCCAGGGATATTCGAGAGTGAGTGGGTAGGCGCTCACATCCGGGTTCACAACCGGTTTTTGGCTGGTCCGACGTCACTGGATCCTTGGTTTCTCTTTCTTTCCTCTTTGGCGCGACTTTGCTCGTTTTGTATTTTATTTGAGAATTGCTCAAGCGCCGCTGAAGGAATCGATTCCTCCGCTGTGGGTGCGGCTAGCGTGCAAGTTCGCCCGACGACTTTCCGCCATCGGGGGATGCTCGACGACGAACGGAGGGAACCATGGAGATTCAGGTATTGGGTCCGCTGTGCGCCGCCGTGAACGGGGGATCGATCGTTCCGACTGCTGGGAAGCCCCGGCAGATTCTTGCCCTGCTCGCGCTGTATCCGAGCCGGGTCATGCCCGTTTCGACGCTGATGGAGGAGATCTGGGGAACCGACCTCCCGCAAAGTGCTATGACAACGTTGCAGACGTACATCATGCAGCTGCGCCGCTGCCTCGGTACCGCGATGGGACCCGACGCGCCGGGCGCGGCCAAGAACGTTCTGGCGACCCGGCACGGCGGCTACGTGTTGCAGATACCACCGGAATCGGTCGATGTGCACACCTATGAACGGCTCGTCTCGGAAGGCCAGGAGGCGTTCGAGGCGGGCGACGACGAGCGGGCCGCCCGCTGCTTCCGTCAGGCGCTCGCCCTGTGGCAGGGACCGGCCCTGGTGGACGTACGCCTCGGTCCGGTCCTGGAGATCGAGGTCATGCGCCTGGAGGAGTCGCGGCTGGTGACCGTCGAGCGGCGGATCGACGCCGATCTGCGGCTCGGCCGGCATGCCGAACTCATAGCCGAGCTCACCGACCTGATCGCACGCCACCCGCAGCACGAGGGCCTGCACGCCCAGGCGATGGTGGCGCTCTACCGGTCCGGGCGGCAGGCCTCCGCCCTGGACGTGTACCGCAAGCTGCGCGAGGGTCTGATCTCGGAGCTCGGCGTGGAACCCTCGCCCCAGCTCCAGCGCCTGCATCAGGCCATGCTCGCCGTGGACCCCGAGCTCGACGTGGTGGCCGGACCGCGCCGCGGCTCCACCTTCGACCGGTACGCGGCCTAGGGTCCTTCCTCCACGGAGATCCGTGAGAAGGCTCTGGCCGGCGCGTTCGCGCCTGCCGCCGCGCGGCACCCGGCAGGCTCGGGGGCTGTCGGTTCCGGCCGCACTCCTCGTCCGATCGCGGTCCGGCCGGGTCACCGGGCCGGTGTGCGGACCGGGCCGGGCTTCTCGGCCCCGTCTCGAGCGGTGCTCGAGACGGTCCCGCGATCCTCGAACTCCGCCTTGTGGGCTCAGAGGCGGTGGTCGAGGAGGGTGCCATGCCGGACGAACAGCCAGTGCGACTCCACTGCTTCGCCCACTCCGCCGAGGGCGTCACCGCCTTCGACGGCTGGGCCGCGAGCGTCGGTCCCGGTGTCGAGCCCGTCCCGGTCCCGCTGCCGGGCTCCGCGCGGCGACGGACCGCGTCCCGGCCGGCCACCCGTGAGGCGCTGCTCGCCGACGTGCTGCCCCGGTTCACCGGCCCGGACCCCGCTCCGTACGTCTTCTACGGGCACGGCCTCGGCGCGCTCGCCGCGTACACCGTGGCGCGTGCCCTGCACGAGGAAGGCCTGCCGGGTCCGGCGCTGCTCGCCGTCGGTGCCTGCCCGCCGCCGCACGCCCCCTCCGGACTGCCCGACGTCCGCGGTGTGTCGGACGCCGAGCTGCTGCGCATTCTGAGCGGAAACGGTTCTGTGCCGTCCACCAGCGACGAAGGCATCTTCCTGCGGGCCGTGCTGCCGGATCTGCGCGCCGATCTGGAGCTCGCCCAAGCCCTGCGCGAGGCGGCCCACAGGCACTCGCCGGCCGGGCCGCTGACCACCCCGCTGCTCGTCGTCACCGTCGAGGACGACCTCTTGCCGGCGGCCGACGACGGCTGGAGCCGGTGGACGGCCGGGCCGGCCTGGCTGCGGACCGTCCCGGCTGGCCCTTTCCCGCTGCGTGACCAGTGGTTGCCCCGGCTCCTCGGCCGGGCCTGCCGGGTCACCCGCAGGGTCGCCCGGGAGTTCACCCCCGTGGGCTGACGGCCCACGGCTGCATATATGTGCGGCTCAGTCCGAATTGCGTGTCCCGTGATTCCCGTGTCTGCGGTTCATAAACCCGAGGATCACATCGCTCGACCCGTGTTCCGTTCGCGCTCCAGCGGTTTTCATGCCGTCGTCTGAATTCTGTTCGCGACTCGATCGGGCAAGGTCAAGAGAGAGGTGTGCAGATGTCTGTTGAGCGTGTGGGAGGGGTGAAGCGCAACATACATGTGGCCGCGCCCGCCGGCGTGGTCTACGCGCTGATCGCCGATACATCGAAGTGGCCGCTCTATTTCTCTCCGAACATTCATGTGGAGAGTCTCGAGTTCGACGGCGAGCAGGAACGCATACGCGTGTGGGCCCTCATGGCCGGACAGCTCCAGTCATGGATCTCGGCGCGCCGCCTGGACCCGGTGGAACGGCGCATCGACTTCGAACAGGAACTGCCCTCGTCCTTTCAGGCCGTGCTGGGCGGCGTGATGAGCGTACGGAGCGTGGGCCCGCGCGACACCGTGGTGGAGCTGGGCGTCGAGTTCAAGAACGCCGAAGGCCTCGATGTGTCGTGGCTGGAACTTGCTGCCCGGCGCAACAGCCGTACGCAGCTCGCCGAACTGAAGAGTGTCGCCGAGCAGTGGTCCCGGCTGGACGAACTGACCCTGACCTTCGAGGACTCGAAGCGCATCGACGGACCGGCCGAGGCGGTCTACGACTTCCTCTACCGGGCCGGGGACTGGCCCGGCCTCGTGCCGTACGTCGCCCGGGTCGACCTCACCGAGGAGGCGCCCGGCGTACAGCGCATCGCGATGGAGACGGTGACCGAGTACGGCACCCACGACACCGAGTCGATGCGCATCTGCTTCCCGCACGCGGGCCGCATCATCTGCAAGCAGATCACCAACCCCGCACTGCTGGCCGCGCACACCGCGGAGTGGTCCGTCGTACCGGACGAGACGGGCACGACCGTCACCGTGCGGCACAGTGTCGTGCTGCGCGAGGAGGACATCACCGCGGTGCTCGGCGAGGGCGCCGGTCTGGGGGAGGCCCGTCGGCATGTGCGGGAGGTGCTCGGCCAGAACTCCCTGACGATGCTCACCCTCGCCAGGGAGCATGCGCGGAGCACCGCGCAGCTGCCGTGACGGCCTTGCTGCCGGGCCGCTAGCGGACGGGTCGAGGCCCGCAGGAAGCACCGGCGGTGCCCGGTGGGGTGCCAAGTACCGTGGCTGGTCCGAACACACGGCAAGGAGCTGCAAGTGTTCAACGACATAGGCGTGCTCGAACTGGTGACGCTGGGCATCCTTGCCATGCTCGTCTTCGGCCCGGACAAGCTGCCGAAGGTCATCCAGGACGTGACGGCACTCGTCCGCAGGTTCCGCTCGGTCACCGACTCCGCCAAGCAGGAGATCCGCGACGGACTCGGCCCCGAGTACAAGGACTTCGAGTTCGAGGACCTCAATCCGAAGACGTTCATCCGCAAGCAGCTGGGCAACGACGACCTGGGGCTGAAGGAGATACGCGACAGCCTCGACGTACGCAAGGAGTTCGACCTCAGCAAGGAGCTCGACCTCAGCAAGGAGCTCGACCCGGGCAAGGAGCCGGCCGACGTCACCGAGGCGGTGCGGACCGACGACCCCGCGTCGGCTCGCGGCACTACGTCGGACTACAGCACGGCGCCCGCTCCCTCCGAGGCCACCTCGCTGGAGAAGAAGCCCGTTCCGTTCGACGTGGACGCCACCTGACCCGCCCCTCTGCCATCCCCCTCCGGCCGCCGTTCTAGGGCGCCGCTCGGGCACCGCTGCACACCCACTTGGGAAAACGGACCCCGGGCCGAGGCGGCCGTTAGCGTGCTGAGTCTGACCGTCGTGGACCAGAGGCAGGTGCGGAGGGGGAGAGCCGTTCATGGGGGAGAGGCAGCGTGGCCCGGATTCCGTGACCGTGCACCGCTTTGCGCACACGCCGGTCTCCGTGATCGTCGACCCCGGCTCCCCTCCGTACACGACCCCGTGGGATCTGGAGCTGCACGGGTCGCTGGACACGGCCGTGCTGCACAGCCTCCTGGACGAACACCTGCCGACCGAGGGGCGCCAGCTGTTCCGGCACGGCCCCGAGCACCACACGCTGCGGTTCACGCAGTCGCGGGAGGCGCCCGCCGCTGCGGTGACCGGCCGTATCGCCGACCGGCTCACCGAACCGTCCGAGGCCGCCGCCCGCCCGCTGACCCCGGCCCAGCGCACCGCCCTCGCGCGGCACACGGGGCACGGCTACGAGGCCGTGCTGCTCGACATGGCGCCGGTACCGGCAGCGGACGCGCTGCGCGCGGCGGTATGTGTCGTGGTCGCCGCCCATCCCCAGCTGCGCGGCCGCCTGAACACGACGGACGGCTGGCTCGTCGACGAGCCGGGACAGGGAGCCGCGCTCCAGCAGGTCGTGGCGGAGGGGGAGTTCTCCGACGAGGCCGGGTTCGACGCCCTGCTCGAGGCGACCGCCCGCACGCTCGACGAGTACGCCGGGGTCCAGCTGAGGGTCCTGCTGGCCAGGGACCGCCGCCGGGCCGGGCAGCGCGCCGACCGGATCGCCGTGCTCGTTCATCCGCTCGCCGTGGACGCCGCGTCCTGGCGCGTTCTCCTCGACGGGCTGACCGGGGCCCTGACCGACGTGCCCCCGCCCGCGCCCGACGCACCGGACGACCTCGCCGACTGGGTCACCGAACTGCGCGAACTGGCCCGCGACTCCTCCGAGGCCCAGCACTGGAACCAGGTCGCCGAGCGCAGGGCCCGCTGGACGGAGGCGCTGCGGGACGACGCCGCGACAGTAGCCCGGTACGCGGAGAGCGTGCCGGCCGGGGCCATCGTCACCGAGGCCGTGCCGGCTGAGGACGTGCCCCCCGAGGCCGCGGTCGCGGAGGCCGCCGCCACCGGGCCCGCCGCCACCGGGCCCGCCCCGATGTCCCGCTCCGCCCACCACAGCCACTTCCTCCTGGACGAGGACGCCACCGAGCGCATCACACACGGCCTGGCCCGGCGGCTGGCGCTCAGCGCCGGGCAGGTGCTGGCCGGGGCGTTCGCGCTGGCGCTGGCCCAATGGCAGGGCTCGGACGACGTCGGCTTCGACGTACGCAGCGACCCGCGGGCCGGACGGCAGGGCCTGCGGCGTCAGGTGGGCCGACTGACGGAGCCGTACCCCGTCCAGCTCATGGTGACGTGCGGCAACCCCGGCCTGCTCGACCGGCTGACCGCGCTGGCCGGGCCGCTGGCCGCCTGCGCCGGCCGGGCCGAGGGCGGCGCGGGCTTCGGGGCCTGCCGGGAGTGGAGCCCCGACCCCCTGCTGCGCCGCACACTGCGCGAACTGCCGCCCGCCCTGGCCTGTCTGACCCTTCAGGCCCCCGGCGAGATGCTGCCCGACACCGCCCGGCCCCTGCCCGGCACCGTGTCGGCCGGGCCCGCGCACCGCGTCGAGGTGAGGGTCCAGCTCGTCGACGACCGGCTGCGGATCGCGCTCGACTGGGTGCCCGACGCCGAGGCCGGCATCACCGACGCCTCCGTCGCCGACCTGGCGCGGCTGCTGCGGGAGCTGCTGGAGGAACTGGCCGCCACGCCCGCGACGCCCTTCCCACCCGCCTTCCGGGCCACCCCGCAGCAGTCCGCGCTCTACACCGGCGGAGACGCCCATCCCGGCACCGAGCGCCACGTCGAGCAGCTCGTCTGGGTCTGGCACGGCCCGCTCGACACCCGTCGTTTCACCGCCTCCTGGCAGTCCGTCTTCGATTGCGAAACGATTCTGCGCACCGCGTTCACCCGTGACGCCGAGCCGATGCTCGTGGTGCACGACAAGGTCGTGCCCGAAGTCACCCGCCAGATCCTGCACGAGGGCGACTGGTCCGCCCTGCTGGAACGCGACCGGCTGCGCGGCTTCGACCTGCATCGCCCCGGAGCCCTGCGCCTGACCCTGCTGGAGACCGAACAGACCGAGCCCGTCGGGGCCGTCGTCCCCACACGGATCCTGATCACCTACCACCGTGCCCTGCTCGACACCTGGAGCGCGCACATCCTGCTGCGCGAGTTCTACAGCGCCTATCTCGCGGGCGGCACCCTGCCAGGCGGGGAACGCCGCCCCGACCTGCGCGACTACACCGCCTGGGTGGCCGCCCAGGACCTGGAGCCCGCCCGCGGGTTCTGGACGCGCAGCGCACCGCCGGAGCCCACGGCGGCAAGGCCCGGCCGGTCCACCGGGCTGACCGGCATCGGCCGGGCCAGACTGCGCCTGGACCCCCTCGACACCAGCCGGCTCACCCGCTGGGCGGGCACCTGGGGCACCGCCGAGTCCAGCGTGCTCCAGGCCGTGTGGGCGATGCTGCTCTACTGGTCCTCCGGCGCCGAGGGCCCCGCTCCGGTCGCCTTCGCGGTGACCGTGTCGGGGCGGGGCATCCCGCTGGACGGCGTGGCCCGGATGCCGGGGCCGCTGCGCAACCACCTGCCGATGTCCGTCCAGGTGGACCCGGCTGGCACCGTGCCCCAACTGCTGCGGCAGCTGCGCGATCTGGCCCTGGACATCGCCGCCTACGAATGGGTGCCGGCCGACTGGATCCGGACCTGGGGCGGAGGCGGCGGCGCCGACACCGTCATCGTCTTCGAGGACCCGCCGCATCCGCTGGACGGCCTCACCGCCGAGCTCGCCGCGCACGGCATCCACGCCGAGTTCCCGGGCACCCTGCCGGCCCGCTCGGTGCTCCCCGTCGGACTGCTCGCCCATCACGACAACGCGGGCGGCCTGGTGCTCACGGCCGTGCACGACCGGGCCGTGCTCAGCGAGGAGTCGGCCGCCGAGGTGCTCGCCCAGAGCGCCCTGCTGCTGCGGGCGCTGCCGCTGTCGGCGGGCGAGTACACCACCGTGGGCGAGGCCCTGAAACTGCTCGAGGACAGCGCCGGGCCGGGCCGGGCCGAGGCCGCCACGGCGGGCCGGGACTCCGCGCTGGTCACCCTGCGCGCGGCCCGCGAGTCGGAGGCGGGCGCGATCTGCCTGGTCACCCCGCCGGGCGAGCCCGGCAGCTGCTACGACCTGCTCGCCCACACCTATCCGGGGCCGCAGGAGCTGCTCGTGCTGACGTCCGACGCCGAGAGCGCCTGGTCCGACGTGGCGGCGCTCGGCCTGGACCGGACCGTGCTGCTCGCCGGCTTCTCCGGGTCCGGCACGTCCGCGTGCGAGATCGCCCGCCGCGTCGCCGCCCACGGCGGCCGCCCGCCGCGGGTGGTGCTGGCCGACGCCGCGGCCGACGGCTGGGAGCGGGCCCGCGCCCTCGCCGACGCCCTGCGCACGGCCACCGAACCGCCGGCCTGACGCCCACCTGACGGCCTGACGCCGAACGACGGACTGGCGGACGGACCCGGGCCGACCGCTGGTTCGAGTGATACGGACGACGGCCCTCCACCCTTCTCCCATCCGCCCTCGAGTACTCCCCGACCGTTCTTCGGCATGGTTGCCGGGATACAGGTACGCCCGACCGGGCCGACGGGCAGGAGGATCAGATGTACGACTCCGAGGAGGAGGACGGCAGAGCGTCCTGGGAGAACGCGGACCTCTCCCTGTTCCACACCCCGCCGCTCCGCCTGGCCGGGGTCGACGAGGACGACGCCTGGGAGCCCCATCTCGTGCGCGGCATCGACTGACGCCCCGGCGGGGCCGGATCCGAGCCCCGGAATTTCTCGACCGAGCCGCTAGCAGGCCTTGTCAGTCTGTGGAGACGGTCGCGAGCGAGGGACGGAAGGGGCAGCCATGAGACGGATGTCGCGCGCCGCACGGCACGCGCTGACCCTCCACGTCCTGCGACCGCTCTGGCGGTCCATGGTGCTGTTCGGGGCGACCCAGTGCAGCCCGTCCGTCTACCGCGAGGTCTCCGCGTCCATGTCGGCCGCGCACCTGGAAGACCTCTTCGCCCGCCACACCCGGTGCGGACCGCCGCCCGCCCACCCCGAGCGGCTGTGCGGGAACACCCCGCTCTCGGAGGCGGAACTGCGGCTCGCCCACGAACTGTGGCTGTCGTACGACGCGAGCGCCATGGAACGGATCAGGAGGCGGTGACGACCTCGTCGTGGCCCAGGTGCGGCAGCCGAAGGGCGACCTGCGCGGTGGAGACGTCCGTCAGGTGACGTCCGCGGAGTCGCCGATGCTCCCCGGGGTGAGGTCGAGCGAGGACGCCTCGTCGTCGCCGAGCCCGGCGTCGGGATCGTTGCGGGCGCGGCGCCTGTCGTTGAGCAGGCAGAAGCACAGCGCGACGAGGTACAGGAGCGTGATCGGCACGGCCAGCGTCAGCATGGTCAGCGGGTCACCGGTCGGTGTCGCGATCGCGGAGAAGACGGTGATGCCCATGACCATGCCGCGCCACCAGCCGGCCAGACGCCTGCCGCTCAGCGCTCCGGTGAGGTTGAGCAGCACCAGCAGCAGCGGGAGCTCGAAGGCGAGCCCGAAGACGATCACCATGCGAGTGATCAGGTCGAGGTAGTCGTCGACCGGGAGCAGGTTCTTGGTGCTGTCCGGAGTGAAGTCCAGCAGCACGCTCGCGGTCTGCGGAAGGATCAGGTAGGCGAGGACGGCACCGCCGAGGAACAGCGGCACTCCGGCGCCGACGAAGCTCAGCGCGTACCTGCGCTCATGGGCGTGCAGGCCGGGGGCGAGGAACGCCCACAGCTGGTAGAGCCAGATCGGCGAGGCGAGGACCACCCCGGACATGAGCGAGACCTTCAGCGCGATGGAGAAGGGCGCGATGAGGCCGTTGACGGTCATGTCGGCGCAGCCCTCGGTGTCCGCCTGCTTCAGCGAGCCGCCCTCACAGCCCACGGAGTCCAGGATCGGTCTCAGCAGGAAGTCGATCAGGTCCTTGTAGAAGACGGCGGCGACGATCGTGACGACCAGGATCCCCACGACGGACTTCAGCAGGCGGTTGCGCAGTTCTCGCAGGTGTTCCCCGAGGGACATCCGCCCCTCGGCGTCGTTCGTGCCGTTCGTCCCGGTGTCCTGCTTCTCCTGCTTGCGGGCGGTGATCAACACCCCGGATTCCTCCGTCTCGTGCGGCGGCGCCGGCGGGGTGTCAGCTCTGGACGCTGTGGTTCGGCTCGGTCAGCGGACGGGCGCCCTGGACGTCACCCGGCGCGGCCGCGATGGTGCGCGGCGCGGTCTGCGGGGCGGCGTCGGCGGGGGCCTGCGGGGCCTGCGCGCTCTCGCCGTCCTTCTTCATGGCCCTGGCCTCGCTCTTGAGGATGCGGGCCGACTTCCCGAGTGAACGGGCCATGTCGGGAAGCTTCTTGGCGCCGAAGAGCAGCGCGATGACCGCGATGATGAGGAGGAGCTCCAGGGGCTTCAGGTTGCCGATCATGTGCTGAATCCTTCTCGCCGAAGCTGATGGGGGCGGTGTCGCTCATGTGGCGGTGGCTACCGAATGGAGCACGAAAAGGGAGAGTATGTCGCCGTGAGCGGCGTCGCCCGTTCCCACCACCGCCTCTTGAGCAGGCTTCCAGCTGCCGATACGGCCTCTCCGGCGCCCCTTGAGGTCACCACTCGACGAGCGCGAAGCTCGCCGCCATGCCACCGCCGAAGCCGGCCATCAGGATCAGCTCACCCTTCTTGAAGGCGCCCCGCCGGACGGCCGCGTCCAGGGTGATCGGGATGGAGGCGGCACCGGTGTTGCCGTAGCGCGTCAGCGTCTTGTGCATGGTGGACCGGTACAGGCCGAGGTCCTCGACGACGGCGTCGAGCATGACCCCGTTCGCCTGGTGCGGCACGAAGTGGCTGATGTCGCCGGGCTCGACGCCCGCCTCGTGCAGGAAGCCCTTGACCAGCTGAGGGAGCTGCTCGACGACGAAGCGGCGCACCTCGCGCCCGTCCATCGCGAAGTACTGAAGGCCCGCGTCGAGGCCCGCGGCGTCCAGCGGCTGCCGGCTGCCTCCCCCGGGCACCTCGATCAGGCCCGACAGGTCGCCGAAGGTGTGCAGGGCGACATGCCGAACCTTCGGGCCCTCGGTGGTGGGCGCGAGCACCATCGCCCCGGCCCCGTCGCCGAACAGCACGACCGTCCTGCGGTCGGCCGGGTCCAGGATGCGCGAGTAGACGTCGGCGCCGATGACGAGCGCGTAGCCGCCGCGCCGCAGCAGTGTGCTGCCGACCGCGGACAGCGCGAACACCGTGCCGGAGCAGACCGCGTTGACGTCGAACGCCGCCGTGCCGGCCGCGCCCAGGTTGCGCTGGACGTAGGCCGCAGTGGGCGGCTGCGGCCGGTCGGGGGTGGACGTGGCCACCGCGATCACCGACAGCTGCTCGGGTGTGATGCCCGCGGACTTCAGCGCGGCGAGGCCGGCGGCCGTCGCCAGGTCCGAGGTGGCCTGGCCGGGGGCGGCCCAGCGGCGCTCGAGGATCGCCGTCTTGCGCGCGATCCACTCGCCGTCCACCCCGGCCGGCGCGCCGACCTCGTCGTTGGAGACGATCCGGTCCGGCACGTAGGCACCCGTGCCGATGATCCTGATGTCCTTCATGACGTCGCTCATTGAGCGTGCCCTCCCCTCACGTTGTTGTCTGCGTTGGCTGCGGTACTGCGGACCGCGCGCGGGGAGCCCTCGTGACGACGGGCTCCCCGCGCGCTCACGGACGTGCTGCTCAGCGGGTCTCGTAGAGCCGCTTGTGGTCGCTGATCCCGGCCAGCCGGAACGGGCCGGAGGTCTGCGCCGGGTTGGCCTGGTCGCTGCCGTCGGTGGGGAAGGAGTGCTCGTGCAGCTCGCGGTAGCCCGCGTAGTCGACGGGCTTGCGCCGGTCGATGGCCTCACGGTTGGCGTCCGTGCGCAGGTGCTCCTTGTAGCCGGGGACGACCGTGCCGGCGAAGAACTCGGCGACGGAGCCGGAGCCGTAGCTGAGGAAGCCGACGGCCCGCTCGGTCAGGTCCTCCGCCTGGTCCAGCAGCGCGGCCAGACCCAGGTACACCGAGGCGGTGTAGCTGTTGCCGATGACCGCGTTGTACGCCGTGGTCCTGCCGAGGTCGGACTCGATGACGTCCTTGTCGGTGTCGCGGCCGCAGTAGTTCAGCAGGTGACGGTGGGCCTTGTAGGCCATCTTGGTGAAGGGCTGGTGGTAGCAGAACGCGGCGAAGTCCTCCAGCGGACGGCCGCCCTGCTCGCTGTAGTCCTTCCAGGTGCCCTCCACGGCCTGGAGGTAGGCGGAGATGGACTCCTGGCCGTCCACCAGGGCGGTGCTGAGGTAGTTCGGCCGCCAGAAGTCCATGACGTCGGCGGTGAACACGCCCGACGGGTCCTCGATGCGCACCAGGGCCGGGTCGGCGGCGACCAGCATGGCCACCGCGGCCGCGCCCTGGGTGGCCTCGCCCGGGCTGTCCAGCGCGTACTTGGAGACGTCGCTGGCGACGACCAGGACCTGCTGGGAGGGGTCGCGCCGGACCAGGCCGATCGCGAACTGAAGGGCCGCCGTGGCGCCGTAGCAGGCCTGCTTGAGCTCCACGACCCGGCAGGCTGAGGGCAGCCCGAGCAGGGAGTGGACGTACACGCCGGCCGACTTGGCCTGGTCGATGGAGGACTCGGTGGCGAACACGACCGTGCGGATGCGGTCGCTGCCGTGCCGGGCGACGATCGGCGCGGCGGCGGCGGCGCCGAGGGTGACGATGTCCTCGTCGGCGGCGGGCACGCTCATCGACCGCTGGCCGATGCCGACGTGGTACTTGCCGATCTCCGTGCCGTTGTACGCGGCGAGCTCCTCGTGCGACAGGACGAACTCGGTGGTCGCGAACGACAGATCGTGTATCCCGATCGGGGACTCGGTGGCCATGCCCTAAACACCAACCTTCTCAGTCTTGTTGTCGCGTTCCAGCTGGACGTGCGCGCGCATCAGCTCACCCGGGTTCGTCTGCGCCGCGAGCAGCGAGAGCTCGCCGCACAGCACCGTGGCGGCCGCGAGGACGGCGAGCCGACGGGCGTTCTCCCCCGGGGCGCGGTCGTCCTTGCAGCCGAGCCGGGCGAGGTTCGTCTCGACGAAGCCGAGACCCTTGCCGTTGCCGACCGTGCCGACGATCAGGTTCGGCAGGGTGCAGGCGAAGTAGAGGTCGCCGTCTCGGTCCTCGGCCATGACGACGCCCTGCGAGCCCTCGATGATGTTGGCCGCGTCCTGGCCGGTGGCCAGGTAGAAGCCGAGCAGCATGTTGGCGAAGTGGGCGTTGGCCGAGCGGATGCCGCCGGCGAGCAGGGTGCCGAGCAGGTTCTTGCGGATGTTCAGCTCGACGATCTTCGCGGCGGTCGTGTGCAGCACGTCGGTCACCACGTCGCGCGGCACGAGCAGCTCGGTGACCACGTTCTTGCCGCGGCCGAGGATGCCGTTGATGGCGGTGGCCTTCTTGTCCGTGCAGTAGTTGCCGGAGATCGAGCCGTAGGAGATGCCCGGGACGGTGTCCAGCAGGTGCTTCAGCAGCACGTCGGAGGCGAGCGTCGCCATGTTGTGGCCGGATGCGTCGCCGGTGGTGAACTCGAAGCGGATGAACAGCAGGTTCGCGTTGATCTCGTGCTTGATGCTGATCAGCTGGGCGAACCGGCTGCACCCGCGCACCACCTCGCGCAGCTCGTCGATGCGCGCGTGGATGCTCTGCGCGGCGGCGAACGCGGTGTGCGCGTCCCTCGCCTCGACGATGACCGAGCGGGTCATCCGCTCGTCGACGAGGGTCGCGACGATGCCCTTCTCCGCCAGCCGGGAGACCTTCGCGCCGCGGCCCACCGAGGGCCACAGCGGCGACTCGTAGGTGGCGAGCGGCACGTGCGTCTCGGTCTCGGCGACGTTGCCGGAGATACGAAGGGGTCCCACCCACCTCATCGGGACTCCGGCGATCGCGTGCGTGTCAGTCATCGTGTGCTTCCCGTCGTCATCTCGTGCAGGGCGTCGATGGAGCTGGACCGCTGGGCCAGTCGCCGCGTGTCGATGCCCCGGTCGGCGCAGAACTCGCGCAGGGTGCCGTGGATCAGCAGGTCGCAGTGCGTCAGGTCGGCCGGGGTGCGGGCGCCGAGCATGGTCTGCAGGGCGGCCAGCTGGTCCAGCCAGGTGGTGATCTTCGCGACCAGTGCCGGCACACCGCCGTCGAGCAGGGTGTGCAGGAAGCCCGCCGAGGCGCCGACCGCGGAGGCGCCGAGCGCCAGCGCGCGGGCCACGTCGAGCGGGTGGCGCACACCGCCGGAGGCCAGCACCGGGATGCCGACGTCCTGCGCGTCCAGCAGGCAGGCGGCGGTGGACTGGCCCCAGCCGTGCATGAAGGCGTACTCGGCGAGCTCGCGCCGGCCGTTCTCGATGCGGGCGAAGTCGGTGCCGCCGCGGCCGGACAGGTCGGCCACCCGCACGCCCAGGTTCTGCAGCGTCAGGACGGTCTGCCGGCTCAGTCCGTTGCCGACCTCCTTGACGATGACGGGCACGTCGACGGCCGCGACGATCCGCTCGATCTGCGGGCCCCAGTCGGAGAACGACCGGTCGCCCTCCGGCATCGGTGTCTCCTGGGCGGTGTTGACGTGGATCTGCAGGGCGTTCGCCGCGATGAGGTCGATGGCGCGCCGCGCGTTGTCGACCGAGGTCGTCGCGTTGATGTTCGCCAGGACGAACCCGTCCGGGTTCTCCTCGCGCAGCACACTGAACGTGCCCGCGCACGAGGGGTCCTTGAGGTAGGCGTTCATCGAGCCCGACGCGATGGGCACCCCGGTCTCGCGGGCGGCGATGGCCAGGTCCCGGTTGATGATGCCGGTCTTCTCGCTGCCGCCGGTCATCGCGTTGATGTAGATCGGCACCTGCCAGGCGATGCCGGCGAAGCTCGTGCCCAGCGTCACGTCCGGCCGGTCGATGCCGGCGAGGGCGTGGTGGACGAACGACACCTCGTCGAACTGGTTGCCCGCGCGGGACACCTGGTGCTGCTCCATGGCGAGCCGGACGTGGTCGTCCTTGCGTGAACCGCTCATTCCTCGATCCCTTCCAGGGCGGGACGGACAGGCAGGGGCAGCACCCCGGCCGCGGCCCACCGTTGCCGTACTTCTGAGATGTCCCGCGACGCCTCGGCGTCCAGCAGGGCGATGCCGCAGTCGCCGCCTCCCGCCCCGGAGGGCTTGGCCGCGCCGCCGACGGCCTCGGCGGCCTCGCACAGGGAGGTCAGCTCGGGGGTGAAGATGCCGAGACCGACCTCGTCGTCGAGGCGTGCCAGTTCCTGGCGGGCCCGGCGGATCTGGTGCAGCAGTCCCTCGCGGTCGCTGCCCTGTAGGGCCTCGACGCAGGCGTGCACCAGGTCGGTGCTGGTCCTGACGAACCGGTGGTGGGAGTCGCTGCCCCGCCAGGTCCGGCGGTGCAGGCCGGAGACCATCGTCCCGGTGGAGGCTGGTTCCCCGGTCCAGCCCACCTGGAGTGAGAGGCCCTCCGGTGCCCTCAGGCGGCGCACCTCGTGCCCCGGCCAGGGGGCGCGCAGCGTCCGCTCGACGCCCAGCCGCCGGGCCAGGTCGAGGACGAACTCCCGGTCGGGCGACTGGTAGGAGATCCAGCCGCCGAAGGTGGAGGCGGCCAGGTCGCCGCCGGAGCCCTTGGGGTCGAGTCGGGCCGAGGCGAGCAGGGCCAGCCGGAACCGGTCGCCGGCGGGCAGTTCCAGTCCGCAGAAGGCGGCCACGGCGTCGACGGTCGCGACGGTCACCGCGCCGCTGGAGCCGAGGCCGTACTTCCTGCCGTCCTCGTGCAGCCGGGAGGTGATGGTGATGTCCAGCGCGGGCACCGGCAGGCCCCGTTCGGCCAGCAGTCGCGCCACGGTCTCGACCGCCGCCACGACATGGGCCAGCGCGCGGCGCGCCCCGTGCTCGTCGTCCAGTGCGCGGGGGACGAGCCGGCCCTCGTACCAGCGCCAGGGCACTCTGCGGGCGCCGAGGTCGGAGGTGATCACCACATCGGCGCCGGCCGAGCCGGTCACGGCGACCGTGATGTGCCGGTCGACCGCCACCAGGATCGCCGGGGCGCCGGGTTCCACCACCGCGTACTCGCCCGCCACGAACAGCTTGCCCGGCGCGTGGCGGACCACGGTCCGCCCGGCCACCGTCTGCTCGGCCACTGTCCGTTCGACCGCTGTCTGTTCGGTCATCGTCATCCGGCCTCGTCCAGCAGGCGGGCGCCCGGGCCCGGACCGGCGATGTGCACCGCGCCGCCCTGGGCGGCCGCGCGCACCGCCTCGGCCACCTGCTCGGCGTCCGCGCGGCGGCAGAGCACCTTCACGTTGGGGCCGGCGTCCATGGTCGCGTAGGCGAGGACGCCGTCCCTGCGCAGCTGGAGGACGGCGTCGAGCACGGTCAGCGAGGCCGGGGCGAGGTAGCGCACCGCGGGGCGTGCCGCGAGCATCGTGGCGTGCATGCCGAGCGCGTTGCGCTCCGCGATCTCGCCGACCGAGGCCAGGTCGCCGCGCAGCAGCGCCGACCGCATCACCGTCAGGTCGTCCAGGCTGGAGGCGGCCCACGGCTCGTACAGCGGCGAGGTGTCGACGGTCCGGCGCATCGCGGTACGGCTGGAGACGTCCTTGGGGCCCGCGTTGACCACGGCGATGACCAGCGCCGGGTCGAGATCCGCCGCGGGCACGGGCTCGGCGTGGGAGCTGAGGTCGGCCTCCTCGTCGGAGCCGGTGTCCACGCCCGCGTTCCACTGGGCGAAGCCGCCGAACAGCGACCGGGACGCCGAGCCGGAGCCGCGCCGGGCCAGCCGGGACAGCGCCGTGGCGTCGTAGCCCAGCCCGTAGGCCGAGGCGGCGGCGACGGCCAGGGCGGCGAACCCGCTGGCGGAGGAGGCGAGTCCGGCGCCGGTGGGCACGGTGTTGCGGGTGTCCACGACGGCCCGCTCGCCGCTGCCCGCGCGCTCGCGCACCAGGTCCAGGAAGGCCGAGATGCGCCGCAGCGCCTCACCGGTGGCGGGCACCCCGTTGAACGTCACCTCGTCCTGCCCGGCCCCGGGAGCGAGCTCGACTCGGGTGGTCGTGGGGAAGATGTCGAGGGTCAGGGACAGGCTGGGGGTGCGCGGCAGGAACAGCCGCTCGTCCCGCTTGCCCCAGTACTTGATCAGCGCGATGTTCGGGTGCGCGACCGCGGTGGCCCCGCCTGCGGTGTCCTGCTCCCGCGGCCGGACCGCGGTCGCCGGGTGTTCATACAGCATGCTTGTCGAGCCCCTTCAGCGGTACGGCCCAGGTCTGTGCGGCGCCGGCCTCGTGCAGTCGCCGGGTGACCTCCCGGGCCTGCTCCGGCTGGGTCAGTGCGATCACGCAGCCGCCGAGACCGCCGCCGGTGATCTTGGCGCCGAGGCTGCCCGCGTCGAGCGCGGCCCCGACCATGGCGTCGATGCGGTCGGTGCTCAGCCCGGCCGAGCGCATCAGCTCGTGGTAGTCGACGAGACGGGCGCCGAGCTCCTCGGCCCTGCCCTCGGCGAGCGCCTGCTCGGCCGCCTCGGTCAGCTCCGTCGCCCGGTCCACGAACGCGTCCTGCGCCCCGGAGCGTGCGTGGAAGCTGTCGCGCAGCATCTCCACGGCCTCCTTGGTGCTGCCCGAGGTGCCGGAGTCGGCGACGAGGAACAGCCCGTCGCAGCCGATGCTCAGCTGCCGGACCTCGCCTGCCTGGAACCGCAGGGGGCCGGGCGATCCGACGGCCCGGGCGTCGACGCCGCTGGCCCGTCCGTGCGCCATGTTCTCGGCCGTCTGGACCAGTTCGAACGCCCGGTTCTCGGTCAGCTCGCGGCCGAACAGGTCGGCGAGGGCGAGGACGATCGCGCGTGAGGTCGCCGCGCTGGAGCCGAGGCCCCGTCCGGGCGGGACACCGCCGTCGAGGATCACGTCGAGGTGCGGCCCGCCGGGCACGCCCAGGCTCTCCTTGAACGCGTCGACCAGGCGGCGCAGGCTGTCGGAGGCCTGCGTCACCAGTGCCCGCGAGGGGGAGCCGGTCATCGTGTAGGACAGGTCGTCCTCGCCGTCGGAGGCGTGGGAGGACCAGCCGGCCGTCGCCGTGACGGTGAGCTGGGGGATCGGCAGAGCGAGTGCCGGGGCTCCGTAGACCACCGCGTGCTCTCCCAGCAGGATGGCCTTCGCGTGGGCGCGACCGATGCCGACCGATCGTGCCCAGCGGCGGCTTCCGGATACCCCCTCCACTGAGGTCGGTAGAGTCAACGCACTCAGCTCCCCTTTGTCTTCATCGAGTTCGCCTGGTCATTGGGATCGCTCGGCATGCCGGCAGCGCGCGGGCACGACGAAAAAGCACCCGCGCTGCTGCGCGGGTGCTTGCTTGGAAGGAGGCTGGTGTCGTACGCACTTGGACCGGGTCCGTCGTGCTGGACCGGCGGGTACGACACGCGATCCGCTGCCCTGTAGCCGTTTTCGGGCAGGGTAGACGTCGCTCGATAGTGACACGGGGACGACTCCGCGCCAACCCCGGTGAACGTGACCTGGGTCACTCCAACGGGATGAGCTGCGGGAACACCGCTCGACGCACCAGGGCCGGCGCCGCCTCGTCTGTGGCGGTCCGGCCCTGGTGCGTCGAGATATGGAGAGATGTGTGCGTACGGCCCTGCGGCGGCTCAGTGCTGACGGCGCATCGCGATCGCGGTGAGCTCCTCGATGTCGAAAGCCGAACGGCAGTGCGGGGCGCCGTAGCGGGTGATCTTCCCCCGGCTGACCCACTTGCGGATGGTCGCCTCGGAGACGCCGACGGCGAGTGCGGCCACCTTCGTGTCGACGAGCTGGTGGCGCGGAGGCCTGATCATGCGTGGACACCCTCTCGCTGCTGTTTCATCAGTTCCCTGAGCACGAGCCACTCGCGCATTTCCCAGGAATGGCCGGAGGAGCACTTGAGGCTTCCTGCTCCAGTGGCCGTTCCGCTTTTCGGCGCGGCGCTGATGGTTCCGTTGCAGTTGTCGACGACGCACTTCCTGAGAAGCGTGTGCCGTTCGGCCGGTTCGGGGTCGATCACCTGGCGCAGTTCGCCGACGAGACCGTGGATCTCGTTGACGAAGTCGGCGGCCGGCGGCTGTGCCGCGAGCCAGGGAAGATGCCGGGTCAGAAAATGTGCCAGCTGGGGAACAGAACGCGACGGAGCGGCCGTTTCCAGCTTTTCCGCGACCATGCCCGCCCATGATTCCAGAACGGTGAGGATGTTCAGCCGGGCGTCGAGCGCCGACACATCCAGGTGATCCCGTGTGCGGCTGCCCGACACCCTGGTCGGGTTGGTCCGCCTGGGCGACGACGTCGCGCGGTGCAGGCACTCCTGGTGGAGGACGGGCAGCGCGCGCAGGTTGCGTTCCACTTCCTTGACACAGGAAGCGCAGAGGTGGGACCCGTCGGCGGCACAGTTTTCCTGGGTGTGGCTTCTAGGGCATGGGTGAACCTTCATCCAAGCTCCTTCATGAGGCGGCTCGCCCTCGCAACCCGCTGTAATTCGCATGGAATTCCCGTGTCGATTGCGACAGCTGCCTACTGCGTTCCTGCTCTTGATCGATCGCGTTTACGGGAACTCCACATTCCTCACCAGTGCCCTGGTCGGTAAGGCTGCACGAGACCCGCGAGAAGACCAGTCCAGAACATACCGAGCAGTCACTCGAGCCCCGATACAGCATCGTTCGGGGCTCGGCCGCACAGCGGCGGCCGCCTTCCCGCCCGCTCGTCCAGGCCTCTCAAGTCGGCTTCCACCCGGAAACGAGTCTTGGTTGAGGTGATGCCCCGACGGTGGCGGAGGAAGGAGGCACTGTGGACGGTACGCACGGTGGCGAACGCACAAAACGCGTCGAACTCACCGCAGGGCCGCTCGTTAGGGCGGCCGCACATTTTTCCCCGAGTGACCCGTCATCACCCGGACAACCGGACGCCCGGGAATCCCCCCTGCCGACCGGTGACACCGACGGCGCCCATCTTCGGCTGTGCATCGTCGGAGCCGGTCCCCGCGGCCTTTCCGTACTGGAACGGCTGTGTGCGCAGGAGCGGAAGTCACCCCGCTGGCAGACGGTCACCGTGCATGTCGTCGACCCCGATCCGCCGGGCTCGGGACGGGTGTGGCGCCCCACGCAGTCCCGGCACCTGCTGATGAACACCGTCGCCTCCCAGGTGACGGTCTACACCGACGCCAGCGTCCGCATCGACGGTCCGCTGGAAGAGGGCCCCAGCCTGCACCAGTGGGCCAAGGCCCTGGAGTCGAGGTCGCTGGAGACCGTCGGCCCGGACGTCGACCACGACGAGGAGATCCTCGCCGAGGCGCGTCGGCTCGGACCCGACACCTACCCCACCCGCGCTCTCTACGGCTGCTATCTGACCTGGGCGTTCCAGCAGGTCGTCGCGAACGCCGCAGCGCACGTGACCGTACGCACCCACCCGGTGCGGGCCGTCGCCCTCGAGGACGCGGGCGCCGGGCACACGGGACCGCAGACCGTCACCCTGGAGGACGGCACCCGGCTCACCGGCCTGTCCGCCGTCGTCCTCGCCCAGGGACACGTCCCCGCCGAGCTGTCCGACACCGAGCGGGACCTGGCCGCCTACGCCGACCGGCACGGGCTCACCTACCAGCCGCCCGCCAACCCGGCGGACGCCGACCTCAGCTCCGTCCGGCCCGGCGAGAGCGTGCTGCTGCGCGGGCTCGGGCTCAACTTCTTCGACTACATGGCCCTGTTCACCCAGGGCCGCGGCGGCGTCTACACCCGCGTCGACGGCCGCCTGGTCTACCGGCCCTCCGGCCGTGAACCGCGCATGTACGCGGGCTCCCGGCGCGGAGTGCCCTACCAGGCACGCGGCGAGAACGAGAAGGGCGCCCACGGCCGCTACCACCCGCGGCTGCTCACCACCGGCTACATCGCCGCCCTGCGCGCCCGCGACGCCCGCAGCGAGGCCATCGACTTCGCCGCCGACCTGTGGCCGCTGATCTCCAAGGAGGTGTGCGGGGTCTACTACGGCGCCCTGCTCGCCTCGCGCGGCGACAGCGCACCGGCTTGCGAGGAGTTCACCGAGCGGTATCTGCACGCCGAACCGGGCCCGGCCGAGGACGCCCTCCTCGACGAGGCCGGCATCGCCCCGGCCGACCGCTGGGACTGGGAGCGCGTCGCCCGCCCCTACGGCGACCGCGTCTTCGAGGACCTCGCCGCGTTCCGCGACTGGCTGCGCGGCCACCTGGCCGACGACGTCCGCCTGGCCCGCCAGGGCAACGTCAGCGGGCCGGTCAAGGCCGCCCTCGACGTCCTGCGCGACCTGCGCAACGAACTGCGGCTCGCCGTCGACCACGCCGGACTGACCGCCGACTCCCACCGCGACCACCTCGACCGCTGGTACACCCCCCTCAACGCGTATCTGTCCATCGGCCCGCCCGCCTCCCGCATCGAGGAGATGACCGCGCTCATCGACGCGGGCGTCCTCGAGGTGACCGGCCCCGGCCTGGACGTCACCGCCGACCCGCACGACCCGCAGGGCCCCTGCTTCACCGGCACCTCCAGCGCGATAGCGGGCGTACGCGTACGCGCCACCGCCCTCGTCGAGGCCCGGCTGCCCGAGATCGACCTGCGGCGCACCGCCGACCCGCTGATGAGACGGATGCTGCGCACCGGGCAGTGCCGCCCCTACCGCATCCCCGCCGGGCGGACCGGCACCGGCGGCGCGGGCCACGAGACCGGCGGCCTCGCCGTGACGGAGCGGCCCTACCACCTGATCGACGCCCAGGACGTGCCGCACCCGCGGCGCTTCGCCTACGGCGTGCCCACCGAGTCCGTGCACTGGGTGACCGCCGCCGGCATCCGGCCGGGCGTCGGCTCGGTCACGCTGGAGGACTCCGACGCCATCGCGGCGGCCGTCCTGGCCGTCGCCGAGGCGGGCCCCGAGCGGGTCGCCGTACCGCAGCAGCTGGCCGCGGCGATCACGAGCGCGAGGGCGGACGCATGACGCACGAGGCGCCGGCCCCCTCGGCCCTGCCCGCCCACCTGGACGCGGGGCTGCTCTCCCCGGTCCGGGCGGGCACCCCCGTCGAGGCGGCCGTCGGCGACAGCGCGTGGCTCCAGGCGATGCTCGACGCGGAGGCGGGCCTGGCACGAGCCCAGGCCCGCTGCGGCACGGTACCCGCGCGGGCGGCCGAGGCCATCACGGCCGCCGCCCGCGCGGACCTGCTCGACGTACGCGAACTCGCCCTTGCCGCACGGGAGACCGCCAACCCGGTCGTGGGCCTCGTCAAGGCCCTGACCGCGGTGGTCGCGGCCCGCTCACCGCAGGCCGCCGAGTACGTCCACCGCGGCTCCACCAGCCAGGACGTGTTCGACACCGGCGCGATGCTGGTCGCCCGGCGCGCCCTGGACCTGATCACGGCCGACCTGCGCACCACCGCCGACGCGTTCGGCGGCCTCGCGGCCGAGCACCGCGACACCGTGATGGCGGGCCGCACCCTCGCCCTGCACGCCGTACCCACCACCTTCGGGCTCAAGGCGGCCGGCTGGCGGCAGCTCGTCCTGGACGCGGCCGAGCGCCTCGAACGGGTCCGCGACGGGCTGCCGGTGGCACTCGGCGGAGCCGCCGGCACCCTCGCCGGCTACCTCCAGTACGCCGGTGAGGACGCCGACCCCGCCACCGTGCTCGACGGACTCGGCGCCGCCTTCGCCGCCGAGACGGGCCTCGCGGAACCCGTTCTGCCCTGGCACGCCCTGCGCACCCCGGTCGCCGACCTGGCGGGCACGCTCGCCCACACCGCCGGGGCACTCGGCAAGATCGCCGCGGACGTGCTGGTCCTGACCCGCACCGAGATCGGCGAGGTCACCGAACCCTCCGTCGCCGGACGGGGCGCCTCCTCGGCGATGCCGCACAAACGCAACCCGGTGCTCGCCACCCTGATCCGCTCCGCCGCCCTCCAGGTGCCCGCCCTGGCCACCGTGCTGATGCAGTGCCTGCCGGCCGAGGACGAGCGCTCGGCCGGGGTGTGGCACGCCGAGTGGCAGCCGCTGCGCGAGGTGCTGCGGCTCACCGGCGGCGCCGCGCACACGGCCGTCGAACTCGCCCGCGGCCTGCGCGTCCACCCGCAGCGCATGCGCGCCAACCTGGAGGCGACCGGCGGACAGCTCGTCTCCGAACGGGTCTCCGCCGTCCTCGCCCCGCGCATCGGCAAGGCGGCCGCCAAGGAACTGGTCACCCAGGCCTCCCTGGTCGCCGCCACGACCGGCCGTCCCCTCGCCGACGCCCTCGCCGAACTTCCCCAGCTCGCCGGCGTCCTCACCCGCACCGAAGCGGCCGCCCTGCTCGCCCCGTCCGCCTACACCGGCCTCGCCGGCCCCCTGGTCGACCGCGCCCTGAAACCGGGGGAGGGGGCCGCCCGGACACCGAAGCCGTAGCGCGCCCGTTCCGGACACGGCCGCCGTGGCTCCAGGACTTGCGTGAACGACGTGACACTGATGGGGATCAGGCACACCTTCGACCGCCTGTGACTAGCCCTGCCCTCAGCAGGCACCTGGCAAGGCCGAGGTGTCAGAGGGCGTTCAGCGCCTTGCCGACCTCGTAGGCGGTCGGCCGGTCGGCGGGCTCGTGGCTGAGCATGGTGTCGATCAGTGCGCCCAGCTCACCCGGCACCTTCACGTCCCGCCGGCGGCCGCTCGCCACGGCCTCCCTCTGGACGGGGCGTGGGGCGTCATCGGGGTACTCGACTGCCCGTCGGCCGGTGGCTGAGATCAGCAGTGAGGCGCCGAGGGCGTAGATGTCGGCTTCCTGTGTGGGTTCCGCCTGCCCCGTGGCGAGGACGCTGCGCGCGATCTCGGGTGCCTCGTAGTGGACGAGGCAGCCGCGGAACGGGAAGTCGTAGCCCGTGGGCACGTACCCGCCTCGGGCAAGGGCGAGGTCGATGAGATGCGTTCGCTCGATCCCGATGATGAAGTGGGCGGGCTGCACATCCCCGTGGGCCCAGCCCTTGCCGTGGAGTTCGGCCAACGCTTCCACGCAGCCCAGCGCCACGCTGATGTGCGGCTGGACGGCGGCGTCCGGCCTGCGGCAGGGCTCCCACAGCTGGTACAGGTCGGGTCCTTCGTGCCACGGCTGGTAGTTCCACGTCCCGCCGTCCCACTCGCCGTACGCGAGGTCGTCGAGGCCGAGGCGATGGAGCACGGCTCCTTCGCGTGCGGGTGCGAGCGCGGTCCATGGCTGGGCGGGCCAGTCGGCCGTGGCCTCGATCGGATACCCGGCCTTCACGGCGTAGTGGCCGCGAGGGCTTTCCGCTTCCCAGACCGTGGAGCCCCGGCGGTTGACGACCAGCCGCTGGGCCGTGGGCGTGAGGGCGTCGAGCACTGCGGCCGGCATTTGAGGGGGTGACCCGGACAACGTCTCTGTCTCCTTCCGGGCGAACGCGGCCGGCCCGCTCGAGGCCGGCCGCGACGCTGCGGGCTGTGGTCAGGCCTGACCGTACGGCCGGCCGCAGTCGGCATCGCACTGGGCGAGGTTCGTGCCGTCTACGGTCCACAGGTCGTCGAAGACCATGAACCCCGCCGCCTTCATGGCCCGCGCCGAAGCGGCGACCTGCTTCGGGTCACGGGCGCCTGCGCCCGGCTTCGGGTTGTGGTGCAGGAAGCGGCCCGCGTGGGCCTCGCACAGCGCGGCGTACTCCTTGGTGTGCAGGATGAGCGCGTGCAGGCCGAGGTCCACGTCGTCCGACGGGACCATGGGGACGGTGGCGGTCGCTGCGGTGACCACGAACGCCACCGCCTGGTCGGCGATGCGCTCGGCACGCTCACGCGGCTGCCCGTTGTGGGTGACCACGAAGTGGGTGAGGCTCTCGAACAACTCCTCACCCGCGGTCGCGCGACCGGTCCGCTGATCGTCGGCAATTGCCGTCATGCGAAAACTCCTCGTGTGTGGCGGTTCATGACATCCACCGCCCGTACCGGTCGCCGGGTCTGCCCGGCTGACCGGGAGGCAGGGTGGGAAGACCGCCCCGGACGGGGAAGGGGGAGCCAGGCATCTGGCATCCGTTCGGGGCGGCCGGTCTACTGGCCGAGAGCGAGACCCATGCCGATCACCAGGCCGCACGACCCGCTGATCACGATGATGAACAGGACTCCCGCGTAACGGCCGATGGCGCGCATCACAGCCCGGCCCGGCTGTTGCCGTTCCTGACGGCCAGGCGTGCGCTCAGTGCCTCCTGCGCGCTCGGTGACTCCACGTCGCCGGGCAGGGCATCCCACTCCCTGCCGCCACCGACCGGCCGGATCTGCACCCGGCCGCCGACCTCGCCCATGACGACGCCGATACGTGCGCTGGCGCTGTCCTTGGCCAGTTCACCGATGCCTGGTCTGGCCTGCTGATTGCTCGCCATACGGACAAGCATCCTGCGACCCATCAGGACGTCGGAACCACCACCAAACCCCCACTTCAGGACGTCCCGCATCGGGTAGAACGTCCCTAGTGCCGTCCTCGGATGTCAGGAGAGATTGGGATGCCGAACGAGAGATTACGTGCCGCCATGGCGGCCGGCGGCTGGACGTACACCGCCCTCGCGGACAAGGTCGAAGTCGACCCCAAATCCATCGAACGATGGGTCAACCAAGGGCGTGTGCCGCGCCGCACCACGGCCATGGTGGCAGCGGAAACGCTAGGAGAAGACGTGCACGCTCTATGGCCCGCGCTCCGGCAGGCACGCCCTGCCCGCGCCGTCAGTCCCGAACTTGTGGCTCTCTACAACCAGCGGGCGGACATCCCCGTGTCCACCTTCGTGGACATGATGGCCCCGGCGCGCGAACAGATCGACGTGCTGGTGTATGCCGCCGTCTTCTTGCACGAGGCGTACCCGAGACTGAACGAGCTCTTGAAGGAGCGGGCAGCCGAGGGCTGCGCAGTCCGTGTCGCGCTCGGCGACGCGGACAGTCAGAACGTTCAACAGCGGGGCGAAGAAGAGAGGTTCGGTCACGGCATCCAGTCCCGCTGCCAGCTCGCGCTCATGCACTATCGCCCACTTGTCGGGATACCTGGCATCGAGGTGCGGACCCATGCCACCACGCTCTACAACTCGATCTACAGAGCTGATGACCAGGCGCTGGTCAATGGTCATGTCTGGGGCGTGAACGCCTACGCTGCCCCCGTCTGGCACCTGCGCCGAAATGGGCCAGGGGGCATGTTTGATACGTACGCTGACAGCTTTGACGCAGTGTGGGCGACAGCGACGCCGGTCGGAGAAAGGTGATCATGGCGCGGACCGAGTACTACGACGATCCAGGCGCCCCCAAGCCCAACAGCCTCGTCGTCGCGGCGTCCGCAGTGGTCACTGACGACGAAGGACGCATTCTTCTCCAGCGCCGGCGAGACAACGACCTCTGGGCACTGCCCGGTGGCGGCATGGAGATGGCCGACTCGCTGCCGGGCACCGCCGTCCGGGAGGTGAAGGAGGAGACGGGCCTGGACGTGGAGATCACCGGGCTCGTCGGGACGTACACCGACCCCCGCCACGTCATTGCCTATACGGACGGTGAGGTGCGGCGACAGTTCAACGTCTGTTTCACCGCCCGAGTTGTCGGCGGACGGCTCGCGATCTCCGACGAGTCCACGGAGCTGCGCTTCGTCCCCGCGGAGGAACTGGCCGCCCTGCCCATGCACCACACCCAGCGGCTACGGCTTCGGCACTTCCTGGAGCATCGCGAGCGGCCGTACCTCGGCTGACGTCGAACCCTTCTGGGGGCCAGCGCTGGGAGACGGCGCGGACGCGGGCGATGAGCTGCCCGAGCAGGCGCTGGACTCGCGCGTTCCTCAGCAGGCCGCGGCACCGTCCGGACCCGGGCTGCCTGGACAGTCGTGCCCCGGCGCGCGCTCCCCGCTCAAGCCCCCCTACAACCCGCCTGGAGCATGGCTCGAACCTCTTCCCCCGGCGGCGCAAATACCGCCCTAATAGAAGCGGTTCCCCGCATGATGCAATCACAACGCACGGGGAGGGCAGGCGAGTTGAGTCTTGACGGACGAGTTCGCGACGGGGGCGGAGGGCACGGCCATGCCGTGGTCATCGGTTCGGGCATCGCCGGACTCACCGCGGCACGCGCTCTGGCCAATTTCATGGACCGGGTCACCGTGATCGAACGCGACTGGGTGCCGCGAGGCCCCGGCCGCCGCCGCGGCGTGCCCCAGGCCCGGCACACCCACACCCTCTCCACCGCCGCCCAGCACGGCCTGGAACAGCTCTTTCCCGGCATCGGCAAGGACCTCACCGACGCCGGGGCAGACCGCATCCGCATGCCCCTGGACACCCTGCTGCTCGGCCCGGCCGGCTGGCTGCCCCGCTTCGACGCGGACCTGTCGGTGCTCAGCGCGAGCCGCGACCTCATCGACGCGGTCATACGCGACCGGCTGCGCGCCGACCCCGCGGTGGCCTTCTTACCCGGGCACGAAGTCGCCGCCCTCGAGCCGGGCCCCCAGGACACCGTCACCGGCGTATGGATACGCGAACGGGACCGCAAGGCCCCCGACGGCTGGACCGCCCGCCGCCTGATCTCGGCCGACTTCGTGGTCGACGCCACCGGACGCGGCTCGCACGCCCCCGAGTGGCTCACCGAACTGGGCTACCAGCCCCCCAGAGAGACCGTGGCCACCTCCCGGACCACGTACGCCACCGCCCTGCTCACGCCGCCCGTCGGACACTTCGCCGACTGGAAGAGCCTGCTGATCACGGCCTCCCCAGACCATCCAGGCCAGGGCGTGCTGCACCCCGTCGAAGGAGGCCGCTGGTCGGTCACCCTCTGCTCCGCCGACGACAACCCTCCGCCCGCTGACCACCAGGCCCTGGTGCGCGCCGCGGGCGCACTGCGCCACCCGCTGCTGCGCGAGGTCATCGAATCCGCCACCCCGCTCGGCCCCGTCTACTCCTGCGGCCGCACCGAGAACCGCTGGCGCCACTACGAGGAACTGCGCCGCTGGCCCGACCAGTTCCTCGTCGTCGGCGACGCCCTCGCCGCCCTCGACCCGGTGCACGGCCAGGGCATGACCACCGCCGTGGACTGCGCCCTCGTCCTGGACCACATGCTGGCCTCCCACGGCACCGCCATCGGCCTCGGCTACCGGCTGCGCCGCGCGCTCGCCCACCGGCTCGCCCCGTCCTGGCAGCTGAGCACCCACAACCTCACCGCCGCGGGCGGCGCGACGGACCAGCTGGCCGGTCTGCGCGCCCGCATCGGCCGCCGGTACGCGGCCCGGATCGCGGCCGCCGCCACCACCGACCGCCATGCCGCGACGCTGCTGGTCGAACTTCTCCAGGGCGCCGCCCCGCCCGTCGCCGCACTGCGCCCGGCCGTTCTGCGCGCGGCGGCCCTGCGCGGCGGACGCGGCCGGGACGCCTCGACACCCCACAGTTCGACCCATGGCCCGGGCGCCTCGCGCCGCCGCGCCACCGCTCCGGAGGCACCCGCCCGAGGCGGCACCCCGGGCAATCCGTACCCGGCCGCAGGCCGGACGGAGCGCAGCAATACCCTTCACCTATGACAGGAGTACTTCAACTGGCCTCTACGGGCGCCAACTTGAGTGGCCTGTGGTTACGCCGGACTCGTAACGAGCCCGCGAGCCCGGCCCAGTTGAGCCCGAAAAAGGACGACATGCGCGCCGCAGACTCGCAACTCACTCAAGAACCACTCGAGTCGAGCCCCCTCTTAGGCTCGATCGCGGTTGTCGGGCCGCGTCACGCGTCGATAGCGTTTCAGCAGCTCCAGGGCACTGGCCCGCTTCCGCCGCGGCAGGCCGCCTTCCTCTCCGACAGCCGAACGGCCGGAGAAGGTGTGCCTGGGACGGCCGAGCGGCGAGGGGAGGGCGTCCGGGTATGAGCACGACCGAAACGGCGCCGCCGAGTGCGCGCGCCGAGGCACCCAAGGGTGAGCGCCTCGCGGACTGGGCGGACGGACGGCTCGGGGTTTACCACTTCCGATTCCTGGTCCGAAAGGTGTTCCCCGAGCACTGGTCCTTCATGTTCGGTGAGATCGCGCTCTACAGCTTCATCATGCTGTTGCTCACCGGGACCTGGCTCACCTTCTTCTTCGACCCGAGCATGTCGGAGACCGTCTACAGCGGTCCCTACGAGCCGCTCCAGGGCTCCCACATGTCGCAGGCCTTCGCCTCGACGATGAGGATCACCTTCGAGGTGCGCGGCGGTCTGCTGATCCGCCAGCTGCACCACTGGTCCGCGCTGGTCATGATCGGCGCACTCATGCTGCACACGCTGCGGCACTTCCTCACCGGCTCGTTCCGCAAGCCGCGTGAGGCCAACTGGGTCATCGGCTTCATCATGCTGATCCTGGTGACCCTCGAGGGCTTCTTCGGCTACTCGCTGCCCGACGACCTGCTCTCCGGCACCGGCCTGCGCATCGCCTCGGGCATCACGCTCGCCGTCCCGGTGGTCGGCACCTACACCCACATGCTCCTGTTCGGTGGCGAGTTCCCCGGAACGGAGATCGTGCCCCGTCTCTACCCGGTGCACATCCTGCTGCTGCCGGCGCTGGTGTTCATCCTGCTCTCGGTGCACCTGATCCTGGTCTTCTACCACAAGCACACCCAGTTCCGGGGCCCGGCCCGCACCGAGCAGAACGTCATCGGCCAGCCCCTGTTCCCGCACTACACGGCCAAGGCGGGCGGCTTCTTCTTCCTCGTCACCGGCATCCTGACGCTGCTGGCGGGCATCGCCCAGATCAACCCCGTGTGGAAGTACGGCCCCTACCGCGCCGACCAGATCTCCCAGGGCTCCCAGCCCGACTGGTACATGGGCTTCCTCGAGGGCGCGCTGCGTGCCATGCCGCCGTGGGAGTTCGTCGTCTGGGGCGGCTACACCGTCAACATGGGCATCATCATCCCGGCCGTCATCCTGCCGACCGTGATGATCGTCGTGTTCGGCGCCTGGCCGTTCCTGGAGGCCTGGGTCACCGGTGACCGGGAGGAGCATCACCTGCTCGACCGGCCGCGCGACCATCCCACGCGCACCGCGTTCGGTGTGTCCTTCGTGTCCCTCTACCTGGTGCTGTTCTTCGGCGGGGCCAACGACGTCATCGCCGAACGCTTCCACCTCTCGCTGAACGCCATCACCTGGGCGATCCGCATCGGCATCTTCGTGGTGCCCGCGCTGGCGTACGTCCTCACCCGGCGCATCTGCCTGGGCCTTCAGCTCCGCGACCGCGACAAGCTGCTGCACGGCCGCGAGACCGGCAAGATCCGCAGGCTGCCGCACGGCGAGTTCGTCGAGGTGCACGAGCGCCTCGACCGCGGCACGGAGTTCATGCTGCTGGACCGGGAGGCCTACAAGCCGCTCCCCGCACCCACCGCGGAGAGCAACGGCGTGCCCAACCCGAAGGCCCGCAAGCAGGTCCTGCGGTACAAGCTCAGCCGCTGGCTCTACGGCAACCAGATCGAGAAGCCGACGCTCGAGGAGATGCGCGAGGCCATCGAGCACATGGAGCACTCCTCCAACGGTCACGGCGGCTCGCTCAACGGCCACGGCTCGGCCGACGGCCACAAGGTGCCGGCCCAGGCCTCGGTCGAGGGGCGGGAGTCGGAGCAGGAAACGCACTGACCCGGCGGTACGACGCCGAGCCAGAAGCGAGCGGCGCGGGTGATCAGGGGACGGTCACCCGCGCCGCCGCGTTCACCGGACCGGTCGTCGACGCCGCGCACCGGCCCCGACGCCCCCGCCGCCGCGCATCACCCACGGCATCCCCGCCGCCGCGTAACGCCCGCCTCGACCCCGGCCGCCGCGCACGGCCCGCACCGTCCGGCGCCGCCACGGCCCCGCAACCGCGCACCCCGTCCGCATCGTCCGCCGCCGCCGCGAGCCGTTCGCCCGTCGACGACGTCCCTCCGCGCAGGACCGGCCGCACCGCCGCACGCCGACGACTCGACGAACGCCCCCTGATCGAACCGCCGCCCTTTTCGGTTGTCCGGCGTTCTCGCCGGAGTGTCCACGGAGGCCCGATGAGCACATCGCACTGGCGCCGGGAAGCCCCCCGGGCCGAGTCCATCACCAAGGCACGCACCGGCCTGACACAGGATCTGCGCGGGCGCCAGCGCCGCTATCTGGCGGCCATGCTGGTGCGCACCGCGTGTGTGGTGGTCATGGCCGCCACCTGGAGCCGCTGGCCCGTCGTCGCGGTCGGCGCACTGGTGGGTGCGGCGTTGATCCCCTATCTCGCCGTGGTGGCGGCCCAGGCCGGCTGGCGTCAACAGCGCGGTACGAGACCCGCGTTGGCACCGGTGCACACGGAGCCGGAGGCGGCACCCCGTGTCGTCCTCGAGCCCACCCTGATTCTGCCGCCGGAGCACAACTCCGCCGCCTAAAAGCCCACTTGAGGCCCGCAAGGGCCGTCGTGGAGATCAAGTCGGCGTGAGCCAGGTCACTTTGGAGTGACCTTGGCGGGGCGCTGCCAGGCGTGTCACTATTTCAGCACGCCTTCCCTGCCCAAAATCCGCCGTGTCCAGGCGGTGGCGCCCATCGCTCGCACATCTTCGGGCGATCTCGTCGAAGCCGCCTCGTAGCAGGGTTTCCGCGTACAGGCTCCCGCACGGCCCCGGGCGTTCGCCCCTGGCATGCCGTGCCGCTCTGTACCCCCGTCACCACCATGCACCCCGTGGGGCCGTCGTTCGCCGACCGCCCCACGGGGTGCATGGTGCTGCGCCCGGCCGGGCCGACGCCCTGCCGGGTGGCGCCGGAGTGCGCGAAAGGCCCTTCACGCAGGCAGACTCTACAGAAAGTGGAATCCAGGATGCCTAGGCTCTGCAAGCCCGCGGTGCACGCGCCGGAACACATCATCACGATGGAAGAGACTCTGGAATTCGCCGAGAGGGTCCACGCTGGCAAGCCGCAGCTTCCTCTGGCACTCCGCCTGATCCGGAACACGGGCGTGCAGAAGCGGCACCTCGTGCAGCCCATCGACAAGACCCTCGAACACCCGGGTCTGACCGAGCGCAACCGCATCTACGAGGTCGAGTCCAAGAAGCGCACGCCCGCGGTCATCGAAGAGGCTCTGAAGAACGCGGACGTGGCGGCCCGTGACATCGACGCGATCATCTACGTGTCGTGCACCGGCTTCCTCATGCCGTCGCTGACCGCCTGGCTGATCAACAAGATGGGCCTGCGCTCCGACACCCGCCAGATCCCCATCGCCCAGCTCGGCTGCGCGGCCGGCGGCGCGGCGATCAACCGTGCCCACGACTTCTGCATGGCCCACCCGGGCAGCAACGTCCTGATCGTCTCCTGCGAGCTGTGCTCGCTGTGCTACCAGCCGAGCGCCGACGACATCGGCTCGCTGCTGTCCGACGGCCTGTTCGGCGACGCGGTCGCCGCCGCCGTGGTGCGCGGCAACGGCGGTGTCGGCATCGAGCTGGAGCGCAACGCCTCCTACCTCATCCCGGACACCGAGGACTGGATCTCCTACGCCGTCAAGGACACCGGCTTCCACTTCCAGCTGGACCGCCGCGTACCCGGCACGATGGAGCCGCTCGCCCCGGTGCTGCGCGAGCTGGCCAAGGACCACAGCTGGGACGCCGGCAACCTGGACTTCTACATCATCCACGCCGGCGGTCCGCGCATCCTCGACGACCTCGCGAAGTTCCTCGAGGTCGACCGCACCGTGTTCCGGCACAGCTGGTCGACCCTGACCGACTTCGGGAACATCGCCAGCGCCGTCGTCCTCGAGGCCGCCCGCCGGCTGTTCGAGGAGGAGCCCCCCAAGGCCGGCGCCACCGGCATCATCGCCGGTTTCGGCCCCGGCATCACCGCCGAGATGGCGCTCGGCACCTGGGCGTCCGACTCGACGCGCACCATCGCCTGAACCCGGGACAAAGGAAGCGAAGGAAATGACCGACCTCATTGTCCCGGCGGGCGCGGGGCGCAAGCTGATCACCCCGGCGCAGGAGGTGACGTTCAAGGCCACCAAGGAGATGGGCTCCTCCGTGTCGATCTTCGAGGTGGTCGTGCCGCCCGGCTTCGACGTCGGCGCGCACGTGCACGGCGAGGCCGAGGAGTTCTTCTACGTGCTGGACGGAGAGCTGGACCTGCTGGCCTTCGAGCCGGTCGAGCGGACGAAGGACAACTGGCACACCTGGCAGTCCGCCAAGGGCGACCGCGTGATCCGCGCGGGCGAGGGCAGCGCGATGTTCGTCCCGCCCGGCACCCCGCACGCGTTCCGCAACGCCACGGACAAACCGGCGCGGATGCTCTTCCAGTGCTATCCCTCGCCCGTCCACGAGGACTACTTCGAGGAGATCGCGGAGATCTGGTCGCGCGGCAAGGCGGTCGACGCGGCGGCCGTGGAGGAGATGCGCCGGCGTTACGACGTCCAGCAGCTCACTCCGCTGCGCTACGAGCCGCCCGCCCCCCTTCCTTCCCAGCCGGCAACAGAGCGTGGAGCGTGAGCACCATGGACAAGATCCCCCTCGTCTACGCGAGCCTGGGCGAGAAGGAACTCGCCGCCGTCGCCGAGGTGTTCGCCTCGGGCTGGCCGGCCGGCCAGGGCCCCCAGGGCAAGGCCCTCGAGGCCCAGCTGAAGGAACGCTACGGAGCCGGTGACGCGGTCGCGGTCAGCAACTGCGGCGCCGCCCTCCACCTGGCGATGCTCGCCTTCGGCGTCAAGCCGGGCGACGAGGTCATCGTCGCCGACTACACCTTCCCCGCGCCCGCCCACGCGGTGCGCTACGTCGGCGGCACCCCGGTCTTCGCCGACGTACGCCGCGACACCGGCACCATCGACCCCGAGGCCGTCGCCGCGCTGGTCACCCCGCGCACCGTCGGCATCATCGCCGTCGACACCCTCGGCCTGCCCGCGGACTACACCGAACTCCAGCAGATCGCCGACCGCCACGGCCTGTTCGTGATCGAGGACGCCGCCTGCGCGGTCGGCGCGACCTACAAGGGCCGCGAGGCCGGCTCACTGGCCGAGGTGGCCTGTCTGTCCTTCCACGGCCGCAAGGGCGCGACCGCGGGCGAGGGCGGTGCCCTGATCGCCGCCGACCCGGCCATCGGGGCGGACGCACGCCAGCGGTCCTCCTTCGGCATCGGCAGCATCTACGACCAGGCGCAGGTCATCGACATGCCGATCCCGCAGTTCACGGAGATCGGCTACAACTTCAAGCTGTCCGACATCGCCGCCGCGATCCTCCAGGTGCAGCTCGGCCGCATCGAGGAACTGCTCGACCGCCGCCGCGCCGTCGCCGCCCGCTACGCCGAGCTCTTCGCCGACGAGGAGCTGCTGACCACACCGTACGTACCCGCCGACCGCACCCACGCCTGGCAGTCCTACCTGGTCACCCTGGCCCCGGGCGTGAACCGCGCGGGCGTCGCCGCCGAACTGCGCGAGCAGGGCATCGGCTGCCTGCACGGCACCTGGGCCAGCCACCTCCAGCCCGCGTTCGAGGCCCGGCAGGTCTGCCCGGTCTCGGCGGACCTGTTCCAGCGCAACCTCGGCATCCCCATGCACGCCGAGCTGACCATGAGCCAGGTCGAGCGCGTCGCGGAAGCCGTCCGCGCCGCCGTCCGCACCCACGCCACGTCCGCCCGGCGCGCCGCCTAGGCGCACCCACGCCACGAGCGGCCGACCCGCCGCCTGGGCGCACCCACACCCGAGAAGCCGGCCGGCCCGCAGGACACTCTCCCGCGGGCCGGCCGGCTCCTTGCGTTCTGCTCCCCGGGCAGCCGCAAACCCGCGTAAAGGCCCTGACCGTCGGCTTTGCCGGGAGTCCAGCGGCACTTGAGACGCGGTTCATACGCTCCCGACGCCCCCCGCACACAGCCGCGGCACCTCGGTTCGGCCCGGCCACGGATCCCGCACATGCGCCGTTGACCTCGCAGCGCGCCCAAAGGAGACAGACCCCATGAAGGGTTCCACGGTCTACAAATCGATACAGAAGCGCGGTCTTCACATCGGCCTTCTGCCGGAGATGGCCGCGGCCGTCAACCCGTCCACGCCCATCACACTGGACCACGACCTGGACGTCCTCCCCGAGGTGGGACGGCGGCTGACGGTGGCCCAGTACGCCGAGCACGTGGACGACCTGGCGGCCCGCCTGTGGGCGGCCGGCGTACGCACCGACGAGCGTGTGGTGATCTTCAAGACCGCCAACGCCGACCACTGGATGCTCGCCGCCGCGGTGTCCCGCATCGGCGGCATCGTGGTGAACCTGTCGCCCGCCCTGGACGCCGAGACCGTCGCCGTCCTGCTGGAGCGGCTCGACCAGCCGTCCCTGCTCACCGACGGCACCAAGCTCGACCTCCTGGCCGACGTGCCGCTGGCCGGCCTCACCCGGCGGGTGATCACCTCGGCCGACCACCGGCCGGGCTCCGTCTCGCTCACCGAGCTGGCCGGTTCGCCCCGCGTCAAGCCGGTCGTACGGCCCATCGACGAGGCCGCCGTCATCACCCACACCTCGGGTACCACCGGCATCCCCAAGCTCGTGGTGCACACACCGCGCACCCAGGGCATCCGGCTCCTCCCGCAGTGGCGGCTGCTGTCGCTGATGCGCAGGAAGGAGACGGTCGCCATCAACGTGCCCTTCGTGCACTCGCGGATGGTCGCGGCGATGTCCCTGGCTCTGCTGAAGGAGTACCCGGTCCTGCTGATGCGCGAGACGGGCCCCGCCGAGGTCGCCGAGCAGTTCATCAAGCACCGGCCCGCCTTCATCGAGGCGCTGCCGAACTCCTTCATGGAATGGGAGGAGCTGGCCGACGACCCGCGCGCCCCGTTCGGGTCGGTGAAGGTCTTCAGCAGCACCTTCGACGCCATCCACCCCGGCACGATGAGCAGGCTGCTCAAGGCGTCCGACCGCAGGGGCGCCCTGTTCTTCCAGATCTACGGGCAGAGCGAGGTCGGCCCCGCCGTCGGCCGCGCCTACTTCCGCCACTCCGCCCACAAGGCCAACGGCCGCTGCGTCGGCTGGGCCATGCCCAACGGCGCCGCGCGCATCCGTGTGGTGAGCCGGGACGGCCACACCCCGTCCGAGGCGAACCCCGGCTACATCGAGGTCGCCTGGGACGGCATCGCCAAGACCTACCTGGGCGAGCAGGACCGCTACGACACCAACCGCGACGGTGAGTGGTGGCGCACCGGGGACGTCGGCTACCGCACCAGGTTCGGCTGCCTGCACATGCTCGACCGCGAGGTCGACATGATCCCCGGGGTGCGCAGTTCCCTGGAGGTCGAGGACGTCGTCCTCGGCAAGCTCAGCGAACTGAGCGAACTGGTCGTCGTGCAGGGCCCCAACTCCGAGCCGGTCCCGGTGATCTGCACCGTCGACGACCAGCCGCTGGACCTGGGCCGCTGGCGCGCCGCGGTCGCCGACTTCCCGCAGCTCGCCGAGCCCTTCCAGATCCCGCAGGCCGAGCTCCCCAGGACCGCCACGCTCAAGGTGCAGCGCCTCGCGCTCGCCCGGCGCTTCGAGGAGCTCCAGAAGTCGGCCTGACCCGCGCACGACGCCTTCAGGGAGTGCCCCGCAGCCGGCCGGGCACTCCCTGAAGGCTGTCTCTCGCGGGCCGTTCGGCAAGCGCTCGAGGCGTACCCGACCACGCACCTCTTCAATGACGGCAGACGACCGGACCGCGCCGTCCTCCCGAGTCCCAGCCGACCAGCGCCGTGCACCACGCCGCGACCCACCTGCTCACAGGCCCCGCTCAAGGAGATACGCAGTGACCACCGACGTGACCTCCCGGCCCGCCGACGGCCAGGAGACGACCGCCTCCGTGCGCCGTGTCACCGATGACCTGCTGGAGCGCGTGGAGCACAGGCTGCGCTCGTTCCTCGCGGCCGAGCGCGACCGCTTCGCCGAGGTGGACGACCGGGCGGCCGTCGTCCTCGACACGCTGTCCGAGCTGGTCGCCTCGGGCGGCAAGCGCATCCGGCCCGCCTTCTGCATCACCGGCTATCTCGCCGCCGGCGGCGACCCGCGGGACCCCGCGATCGTGGACGCCGCCGCGGGCCTGGAGATGCTGCACGTCTCCGCCCTCATCCACGACGACGTCCTGGACAACTCCACCCAGCGACGCGGCAAGCCGACCATGCACACCGCGTTCGCCGAGCACCACGAGAACAGCGGCTGGCGCGGCGAGGCCCGCCGCTTCGGCGAGGGCATGGCCATCCTCATCGGCGACCTGGCCCTCGTCTACTCCGACGAGCTGATGTCCCAGGCGCCCGCGGGCCTGCTCGCGGAATGGCACCGGCTGCGCTCCGAAGTGCACGTCGGCCAGTGCCTGGACGTCACCGCGGCCGCCGAGTTCTCCGTCGACCCCCGCCTGTCCCGGCTGATCGCCCTCATCAAGTCCGGCCGCTACACCATCCACCGGCCGCTGGTCATGGGCGCCGACGGGGCCGGCCGCCCCGACCTCGCCGCCGCCTTCGCGGAGTACGGCGAAGCGATCGGCGAGGCCTTCCAGCTCCGTGACGACCTGCTCGACGCCTTCGGGGACTCCGCCGAGACCGGCAAGCCCGCCGGACTCGACTTCAGCCAGCACAAGATGACGCTGCTGCTGGGCTGGGCCATGCAGCGCGACGAGCACGTCAGCACCCTGATGACGGAGCCCGGCCACACCCCCGACGAGGTGCGCCGCCGCCTGCTGGACACCGGTGTCCCCGAGGACGTCGAACGGCACATCGCCGACCTCGTCGAGCGGGGCCGCAAGGCCATCGCCGACGCCCCCATCGCCCCGGCCTGGCGGGCCGAACTGGCGGACATGGCCGTGCGCGTCACCTACCGGAAGAACTGAGCCCGCCTTTCCGGCACCTCCGGCGGCAGCACTGGACGAATCACCGCGACCAGGAGCGCCCTTCCATGGAGCACTTAGTACGGCACGCCGTCACCATCATCCGAGAGCGCTTCTGGGAGCCCCTCACGCTCGACGACCTCGCACAGAGCGTGATGCTCAGCAAGTACCACTTCCTGCGGGTGTTCAGCCGGGTCACCGGCGTCACCCCGGGACGGTTCCTGACCGCCGTACGGCTCCAGGAGGCCAAGCGCCTGCTGCTGAGCACGCCGCTCAACGTCGCCGACGTCTCGGCGCGCGTCGGATACAGCAGCACCGGCAGTTTCACCCGCCGCTTCACCGAGTCCGTCGGGCTCTCGCCCACCCAGTACCGCAGACTGTCCGTCGCCGCCCGCGGCGGGCCCGGTGAGCCCGAGCTCGCCGAAGCGCTCCCGGCCACGGCCGCCCCGCCGCCGGCGGCGGGCTCCACCGGCTCCGTGACCGGCGTGCTGCACGCCCCCGGCATCGACGTCTCGACCGTCTACGTCGGAGCCTTCGACGGCGCCATTCTGCAAGGCGTCCCCGCGTCCTGGAGCAAGGCCCGCGCACCGGGCGACTTCACCCTCGCCCGCGTCCCCGAAGGCACCTGGTACATCCACGCCGTGGCCGAGGGCGCCGACCCCGCGGACACCGGCGGCCCCGAACGCTCCCTGCTGATGGCCACGTTCGGCCCGGTACGGGTGCAGAGCCGCACCGGCCGCCCCCTCGACATCACGCTGTCCCCCATGGACTGGACCCGGCCCCCGATCCTGACCGCGCTGACGGGCCTCGCCCCGCAGCCGCTGGCGGCCTGACCAGGCCGGTCGCGCCCCCAGGCCCGGTCGGCCCGCCCCCCACAACTCGTCGCCGCGTTCCGCCGCCCCCGACCCCCACCTCACGCCGCCTGCCCCTGCCCGCGCGCCCGCCCCACCCGCACCGGACGCGCGGAGAACACCGGCTAACGGAGACAGACCGTATGAACACGCATCAGACCACGTCCCTGCTCATCGGCCTGGCCGCCATCGTGCTGCTGGCACGCCTGTTCGGCATGCTGGCCCAACGGCTCGGTCAGCCGGCGGTGATAGGCGAGGTCCTGGCCGGCATCACGCTGGGCCCGACCCTCTTCGACGGGGCGGTCTCCGACGCGCTGTTCCCGGTCGACACCAGGCCGCTGCTCAGTGCCCTCGCCGCGGTGGGCATCGCGGTCTTCATGTTCATCGTCGGCCTAGAGGTGGACGGCGCGCTGCTGCGCGGCAACGGAAGCCTGGCCACCACCGTCTCGTTCAGCTCCATCCTGGTGCCCTTCGGCCTCGGCATGCTCCTCGCGCTCTACCTGGCGGACGACTACGGCACCGACGACAAGACGGCGTTCATGCTCTTCATGGGCATCGCCATGGCCATCACGGCGTTCCCGGTACTGGCCCGCATCCTCACCGACCGGAAGATGACGCACACCACCCTGGGAGCGATGGCGATCGCCTGCGCCGCCATCGGCGACGTCCTGGCGTGGATCCTGCTCGCGGCCGTGGTCGCCGTCAGCGGCTCGGCGGGCGCCGACCAGTGGCGCATGCTCCTGGCCGTCCCGTACCTGCTGGGCATGCTCTTCGTGCTGCGCCCCCTGCTGCACCGTTACGCGGATCGCCGGACGGAACGGCTCCGGCTCACCCCGACCGTCTTCGCCTGCGTCCTGGCGGGCCTGCTGCTGTCCGCCGCCGCCACCGAGTGGGTGGGGCTCCACTACATCTTCGGCGCGTTCCTCTTCGGCGCCGTCCTGCCGCGCACCGGTACCGAGCGGCTTCGCACCCAGGTCCACGACCGGCTCGGACAGATGACCGGCACCCTGCTGCTGCCGGTGTTCTTCCTGGTCTCCGGCCTCCAGGTCGACCTGTCGAAGCTGGACATGAGCGGCCTGGGCGCCCTGGTGCTGATCCTGCTGGTGGCCGTGGGCGGCAAGTTCATCGGCGCGTTCGCCGCGGCCCGGCTGAACCGGATGCCGACCCGGCAGTCCGCCGCGCTCGCCACCCTGATGAACACCCGTGGCCTGACCGAGCTGATCGTCCTGAACGTCGGCCTGCAACTCGGCTTCCTCGACCAGGACCTCTACTCGCTCATGGTCGTCATGGCCGTGATCACGACCGCGATGACGGGCCCGCTGCTCAACTGGATCATCGGCCGCCCGAAGACCGGTGACGTCGAGGCGACGCCCTACGTGCCCGGGTCCACCAGCGAGGCAGAGACCGTACGCACGGCTGCCTGACCTCTCCGATCCGCAGTCTTCTTCCGAGGAGTCCTCATGCTCGGCTCTCACCCCACCCGGTCCGACGGGAGGACCGTGCGGCGTCTGGACCGTGTCGTGATCCGGTTCGCGGGGGATTCGGGTGACGGTATGCAGCTCACCGGTGACCGTTTCACCTCGGAGACGGCGTCGTTCGGGAACGATCTGTCGACGCT
>NZ_JBIALD010000043.1:0-40283 GCF_042873115.1 Streptomyces sp. NPDC005017
CTCGCCACCAGCGCCGCCGCCCTCCCCCAGGTCGCCGACGAATCCCAGTTCGAGACCGCCGTCGGCACCGCCGTCAAGGAACTCTTCGCCGACGCCGCCGCCGGTAAGAAGACCACCACCGCCACCGTCAAGGCCGCACTCGACAAGGCCCAGCAACAGATGCCGAACAGCTGACCGGCATGACGACCGCCCCCCATGCGGTCGCCACGCGGTCGAGCACCTGGTTCACGCCAACTCGCCCGGTGCGGCGCGCGGTTCGGCCGCCGCACCGGGCGGTTCCACGGGGCGGAGGCGGCGGCGTCGGGGCGGCCGGCGCTGGGCCGGACGCCGAGGCCGGCACCCGGGCCGCCGCGGCGGTGCCGCCGACATGGCCCCCGGTCGTCCCCGGGCGGCCGGCCTGACCCCTGGCCGCCCGCGGACGGCCGACCACAGACTCCGCGGTGGGCGCGGGTAGGGGAGCGCGCCCACCGCGGTCGGCGAGGCCGCGCGACCCCGGCCACCCGGAGGCCGCGCACCCCCGGCGCCCCGAAGGCCGCGCCCCCCCGCGGCCCGCACGGGCCGTGACCCCCACGGCCCCACAAGCCCGCGCACGCCGTCCGTGTCCCGGGGTCCCTCCGGGTCCCCGGCCCCGGCGGCCGTCGCGCGGTCCTCATGGGACGGCCGCCCCCTCTGCGGCCGATCCATGCATGTCAGGTACACACCAGAAATGCACCCCCACCCTGACTCTAGGGAGAGTCGCATGCCATCCCGCACCCGCCGCACCCTCATGGCCGCGCTGGCGACAGCCGCCCTGCTCACCTCGGGCAGCATCCTCACCGCACCCCCGGCCGTGGCCGCGGTCACCTGGGACACCGACCGCGCGAACGCCGCCTACGCCGCGAACGCCAACGCCGTCACCGCGTCCGGCAGCGAGAACGGCGGCACCGTCGCCGGCAACGCCTTCGACGGCAACGCCGCCAGCCGCTGGTCCAGCAACTTCGCCGACGACGCCTGGATCCGCGTCGACCTCGGCAGCACCGTCCGCGTCCACCGGGTGGTCCTCGACTGGGAGGCCGCCTACGGCAAGAGGTACGTCCTCGAGGTGTCCAGGAACGGCTCCGACTGGACCCCGTTCTTCACCGAGACCGCCGGCACCGGCGGAACGGTCACCGCGCACACCTACCCGCAGGAGGTGACCGGCCGCTACGTCCGGATGCGCGGCGTCGAACGGGCCACGCCCTGGGGCTACTCGCTGTTCTCGTTCCGGATCTACGGCGGCGAACCGGCCCCCGCGTCCACCGGCGTCACCAACCTGGCCCTCAACCACCCCGCGTTCACCAACTTCTACCAGCACGCGGGCAATTCACCGGCGTACATCACCGACGGCGGCTGGCCCGCGAACCTCAAGGACGACGCCACCCGCTGGTCCAGCGACTGGAACGCCGACCGCTGGGTCTCGGTGGACCTCGGCGCCCGGTCCACGATCTCCAAGGTGGACCTGTACTGGGAGGCGGCCTTCGCCGTCGACTACCAGATCCAGGTCTCCGACGACAACACCAACTGGCGCACGGTGTACCAGCCTTCGGCCGGTGAGGTCGCCGCGCGCCGCGCCGACGTCAAGTCCCCAGGGGAGGCGGTGGGCCTGCACGACGCCGTCACCCTGCCCACCCCGGCCACCGGCCGCTACGTCCGCATGCTCGGCAAGGAGCGCCGCAACTTCTACAACCCGGCCCCCCACACGGCCCAGTTCGGCTACTCCCTCTACGAGTTCCAGGTCTGGGGCACCGGCGGCAGCGCGGGCGCCGCCTACCCGGCGCTCCCGGGCGAGCAGCCGGGCGCCTACCGGACGACGTTCTTCGACGACTTCACCGGCGGCGCCCTCGACCGGGGCAAGTGGCGCGTGGTGCGCACCGGCACCGAGATGGGCCCGGTCAACGGGGAGTCGCAGGCCTACGTCGACTCGGCCGACAACATCCGCACCGAGAACGGCAACCTGATCCTGCGCGCCAAGTACTGCAACGACTGCACCCGGGCGGGCGGCGGCACCTACGACTTCACCTCCGGCCGCATCGACACCAACACCAAGTTCGACTTCACCTACGGCAAGGTCAGCGCCCGTATGAAGCTCCCGGTGGGCGACGGCCTCTGGCCCGCCTTCTGGATGCTGGGCAGCAACGTCGACAACCCCTCGGTGTCCTGGCCCGCCTCGGGCGAGACCGACATCATGGAGGCCGTCGGCTACGCCGACTGGACCAGCACCGCCCTGCACGGACCCGGCTACTCCGCCGACGGCAACATCGGCGCCCGCCAGGTCTTCCCGAACGGCGGCCGCGTCGACCAGTGGCACACGTACTCCGTCGAATGGACCCCGACGGGCATGAAGTTCCACGTCGACGACGTCCTGGTCCAGGAGACGACCCGCAACAAACTGGAGTCCACGCGGGGCCAGTGGGTCTACGACCACAACCAGTACGTCATCCTCAACCTCGCCCTCGGCGGCGCGTACCCGGCCGGCTGGAACAAGGTGACGACCCCCTACTGGGGCCTGCCCCAGTCCAGCGTCGACCGCATCGCCTCCGGCGGGGTCCAGGCGGAGGTGGACTGGGTGAGGGTCGAACAGAAGGGCTGACCCGATCCCGGGCCGCGGGTTCCCTGTGCCGGGGGACCTGCGGCCCGGGACCCTGCGTCCGCTGGCGTTCTGCCTCCCCAGTACATCTGCCTGACGCCGCCGCGACCGTCGGTCACGCTCGCTGGCCGCGCTGCCTCAGACCCCCGCCTCGACCAGGAACGAACTGGGCCGACCGGACCAGGAGACGTAGAGACTGTCGCGGGCTCGCGTGCACGCGACGAACAGCAGGCAGCGTTCGGACAGCAAGTCTGTCTCGTGCTGCTTGGCGTCTACTTCGGCGGGTGTCACAGCCTTCGGGAAGGGCAGGGCCTCCTCGTCGACGGCGACAACCGCGACGCAGCGGAACTCCAGCCCCTTGAAGGAGTGCATGGTCCCGACCCGCACGCTCTCCGATTCCCCCGTGGCATTGGCGGCGCGCAGCGGGGAGGCGGGAATGCCCGCGGACTTCAGACGGCTCACCGCTTTCGCGCATGTCTTGTTGAAGCGGGTACTCACCCCTATCTCGCCAGCGCCGACACCTGCCTCCATCCAGGTCCTCACCTGGGTGACGAGCGCGTCCAGTTCGGCGTCCTCGTCCGCCGCGGCGTGCACGATAGGCCCGTCGCCGTGCAGGGCCGAGCGGTATCCGAGCAGCGTGTCGTCGCGGCCCTCGTCCTCCAGCTGGGCGACGGGGCGGCCGACGAGCAGGGCCGTGGCCCAGCGCAGGATCTCCTGCGTGCTGCGGTAGTTCTTGCGCAGCTTCACCGACCGCCCGGTCACCTTGATGCCGAGCGACTTGAGGGACACCTTCGAGTCGTAGATGCGCTGGTGCGGGTCTCCCGCGATGAACAGGTCGTCCGGGCGGGCGGGCACGGCCGCGCGCAGCAGCCGCCACTGCGCCGGGTGCAGGTCCTGCGCCTCGTCCACCACGACATGCCGGTACCGCGGACCCTTCTCCTCCAGCACCCGGGCCGCCTCCGCGCACGTCTGGAGCCACGTGCGGGCCCCGTCCGCCGCCAGGCCGGCCGTGAACCGCTCCATCGCCTCCCACACCAGGGGTCGTTCGGCGGCGGTCAGCCGGCTGCCGCGGCCGCGCCGGTCGGCCGACTCGTACTCGGCCAGGGTCCTGATGTCCTGGGCCAGGACGACATGCCGGTACTCCTGGGCCAGGAACTGCGCGCTGCCGGAGAAGCCCGTCGCCTCGCCGGCCTTGCCCCAGCGGCTCTCCTCCTCGTTGCTCATCAGCGGCCGCAGCGCCACCGCGCCCGGGACCTCTCCGACGACCCGGCTCGCGAAGGCGTCCACCGTCGAGATGTCCACCCGCTCACGCAGCTCCGCGTTCTCCACCAGCGACTCCAGGCCGGAGCGCAGGGCATCGGCGAGAGCGTTGGTGTAGGTCGTGAGGAGGATGCGGTCGCCGTCGCGCAGATGCCCGAGCAGATGCCTGACCCGGTGCAGCGCCACCACGGTCTTGCCGGTGCCGGGCCCGCCGGTGACCTGCGCGGGGCCGGAGTAGGACGCCCGGTAGGAGACCTTGCGCTGCGAGGGGTGCAGGAAGATCCGCCAGGCCGCGAACGGTTTCTCCAGGATGTCCCGCAGTTCCTCGGACGCCGTGACCAGCGCGACACGGGCCCGGGAGTGCCGGATCGCGGTGTCGTAGTCCTGGGTGTCGACGGGCTGCGCCGACGCCTGGAGGGCCGGTGCGACGATGTCCTGCCAGACCTCCTCGACCGTGCAGCCCTCCGCTAGGTACTGCAACACCTCCCGCTGGTCCTGCGGCAGCAGCGGGGCGAAGATCTCCAGCTGCTCCTTGTCGACGAGCGACCGTGCCTGCCGCAGTGTCTCGTCGTCGATGCCCAGCGCGCGCAGGTCCCCGTCGGAGAACTCCGCGAACAGCCGCTCCTTGGCCGAGTCCTGCGCCACCTGCTCGTAGGCCGGCGTGATCTCCTCGAGGGTCGCCGCGTCACGGATCTCGACGGCCCGGGTCACCTCGTTGACGCTGGACCTCTGCTTCCTGGCCCAGGCGATGGCCTTGTCGTGGGGCATGACCCGCAGCAGCAGGAAGGTGTCACCGTTGGGTGGGGCGAGGACGACACCGCGCCAGAACTGGTCGATGCGGATCGTCCGTATCTGTTTGTCCTTCGCGTTCGTCAGGCTCTCCAGTTTCAGCCCCTGATCCTTGAAGAGCTGATCGAGTGTGAGCCGGTTGAACTTCTCCCAGGCCTCCAGGACGCCCTTCCTGACCGGGGGCTGAAGCTTGGGGAGCTCGGCGAAGAAACCGATGTCGAAGGCGAGCTGCGGCATGGATGGATCTTATGACCAGGGCGGGCCGCCGCGGGAAGGGAATGCCAGGTCAGATGGCCGGACCGGGACCTCCACCGTCGAGATCCAGCCGGATCACCGCCAGCGTCTCGGCCACCTCGGCCGTGAACTCGTCGTCCGGACCCAGCACCATGCACAGGTCGGCGTGGAGTGGGTTCAGGACCTCGTACGCCTCCGCCGCCCGGCCCTGCGCGAGCAGCAGCATGCCGATGTCGCGGCGCAGCTCGACGGCTTCCTCGCTCACGTCGCTGTCCATGGCACGGACGACGTCCAGCACGCCGTTCAGCCCCGCCAGGGCCTCGGTCACCTGGCCGAGTTCGCCGCGGCAGCGGGCCGCCTGGGCCCGGCTGTCCAGGGCGTCCTCGCTGCTCCGGCCGCTGACGCGCGCGTACGCCTCGGCGAGCGCCTCGAACTCGGGCAGCGCGGCCCGGTGATCGCCCGCCAGCTGACGGCTGAACGCCCGCCGCCTGCGCAGTCCGAGCACCGGCTTGCTCTCCGAGCCCAGCGCTCGCGCGGCGGGTTCGATCACCTCGCCCACCACCTCGGCGGCCTGTGCGTACCGCTCCTCCTCCATGAGGGCGAGGTAGTGCGCGTTGACCTCCCGGAGCTGCTCCCGCAGAGCTTCCCGCTCGGCCGCGGGCACGGCCGACGGCACGGCGACCGCCCCTGCGGCGGGTGCGCCGGACGACGAGCCCGCGGTGCCGGCGCGGGCGCGGGGCGCGTAGGGCCGGCGGAAGATGCCCGTCGGGTCGGGCGTCCCGGCAGGCCCCGATTCCTCCGGCACAGCGTCCTCACCGGGCTCGGGGAGGAAGGGCCGTAGCCGCTCGTACACCTCCTGTACGTCCGCCGGGCGCGCCTCGGGCGCCTTGCGGAGCAGGTGCAGGACGAGTTCCTCCAGCTCGGCCGGTACGTCGGCGCGTAGTTGCCGCAGCGGGGTGGGTGACGCGTTGACGTGCTGCATCATCAGGTGGAACTCGCCGTCCCCGCTGAACAGCAGCCGCCCGCTGAGCAGTTCGTGCAGTACGCAGCCCAGCGCGTAGAGGTCGGTGCGCGGGGTGACCCGCCCGCCACGCACCTGCTCAGGCGCCATGTACTGGTACGTCCCGACGGGGCTGCCGGTGGCCGTGAGCCTGGTGACGTCCGTCTGGAGGATGGCCGCGATACCGAAGTCGAGCACCTTCACGGTGCCGTCCCGCGCGACGAGGATGTTGCCCGGCTTGAGGTCGCGGTGCACCACAGGCACGTCGTGCGCGTACGACAGCACGGTCGCGACCTGCGCCGCCACGGACACCGCCCAGCTGACGGGCAGCGGCCGCGCCGGGTCCACGTAGGCGGTCAGCGGCACGCCGTCTACCAGCTCCATCACCAGGAACAGCTGCTCGTACGACTGGTCGAGCACCGCGTCGTAGACCTGCGGCACACCTGGGTGCTGGATCCGGGCGGTGATCCGCGCCTCGCGCTTGAACCGCTTCTCGAACTCCTCCGCCAGGTGCGGCGACGTCACCGCCTGCGGGCGGATCAGCTTCACGGCGACCGGGCGGTCCAGGACGGCGTCGTAACCCCGCCAGACGTCTCCCATGCCGCCGTGGCTGAACTGTTCCAGCAGCTCGTACCGACCCGCGATCCGCTGTCCGTCCGGCACCTGGCCCCGCCCCCGTCGAGTGACCGAAATGGTCGTCGATGTGTGAGAGATCAGTGTCGCGGGTGGGGTTTCGTGCGTCCAGTCGGTCTGCTACCTGCCTACGGCATCAAGTCAGGCCGGGGGCCGCGCACTCCGCCCAGACGGTCTTCCCCGGGCCGCCCCCGGCGCGTGCGGCGCAGCCCCAGCGGTCGGCCAGCGCCTCGACGAGCAGCAGGCCGCGCCCGCTCTCGTCCGGCGCTGCGGTGCGGACGTGAGGGAGGCGTTCCTCTCGGGTGTCGCTCACTTCCAGCCGTACGGTGCCGGTCGCGGGGTCCGCGGTGAGGAGGACGTGGAAGTCGCGGCCGGCCACGTGCCCGTGCCGTACGGCGTTCGCGCACAGCTCCGCCGCGATGAGGGTGACGGTGTCGTGCGCGTCGCTGCCGTACGGGACGCCCCAGGCGTCCAGCCGGTGCGCGCACATGCGGCGGGCCAGGCGGGCACCGCGCGGGCTGGAGGTGAAGCACATCGCGAACCGGCGCGCCGTGAGGGGTGGTTGTGTTGCGGTCATGCACTCACGGTGGCGTCTCGTGGCGTAGCGTGACCAGGGGTGACGCGCTGACGCCGATCCGTCGTACGGGGCGGGCGCGTGGCCTGTACGTGGCGGTACGTGGGGCAGAGACGGCGGGACGGTGGCCATGCGGGACGAGGAGACGGAACAGCGGCAGCAGCGGCCCGAGGACGAACCGGGGACGGGTGTGGTGACCGCGTTCGGACGGCAGTTGAAGCTGCTGAGGGTACGGGCGGGCCTGGAGCGCGCGGAGTTCGGCAGCCGGGTCGGGTACTCGGCGGACACGGTGGCGTCGATCGAGCAGGGGCGGCGGATTCCGCAGGCGCGGTTCATCGAGCGGGCGGACGAGGTGTTGGGGGCGGGGGGTGTGCTGACCGCTCTCAAGGAGGAGGTGGGGAGGGCTCAGTATCCGGCGTTCTTTCGGGACATGGCCCGGCTGGAGGCGCAGGCGGTGGAACTGTGCGCGTATGACACGCTCGTGGTCAACGGTTTGCTTCAGACCGAGGAGTACATGCGTGCCATCCTCTCCATGCGCCGCCCTCTGTTGGACGAGGAGACGATTGAACTGCGCGTCGCTGCCCGGCTGACACGACAGGCGATCTTCGACCGCTGGCCTGCCCCGCTGTTGAGTTTCGTGATGGAAGAGGCCGTGGTGAGACGTCCGTTGGGCGGGCAGGACGTGTTGCGAGGACAGCTTGAACACCTGCTGCTGATCGGCGACAAGCGCAATGTCGAACTTCAGGTCATGCCGTTGAGTCAAGAAGACAACGCCGGTGTGGACGGGCCCTTCACAGTGATCAATCGGAAGGACGGAGAGCAGTTCGTGTACGCCGAGGTGCAGGGGCGAAGCAGCCTTCTGACCAAGCGCGATGAGACGGGTCTCGCGGCGGCCCGCTATGGGATTATCCGAAGCCAGGCACTCGGTCCGCGGGAAAGCCTGGACTGCATCGCGAAGTTGCTGGGAGAGCTATGAACGCCGCAAGGAGTGAAACGGTGGCCACCGGACTGGTCTGGTTCAAGAGCAGCTACAGCGGCGCTGAGGGCGGCCAGTGCCTGGAAGTCGCCGAGACGCGCGGGGCCGTGTGGGTGCGTGATTCCAAGCACCCCGAAGAGGCCCATCTGTCCTTCGGCGAGGCGGCCTGGGCCGGCTTCGTGAGGATGGCCGCCGGACGCTGAACCGGCGGACGTACGAACAACGGCTGGGGCCCGGTGCAGGCATGCGCACCGGGCCCCGAGCGCGTCGCGTCAGAAGTCGTCCAGCCCTTCCTCCCGGCGGATCATCCGCCAGGCCGCACGACGGGCGCTGCGGTCGAGGTTGGACTTGAAGTCCCGGTCGGCGCCGAAGTACCGCTTGCCGAGCGTGTCGATCGTGGAGACATGGTCCATCATGTTCTCCTCGAACTTCTTGTCGAAGACGATGCCGAAGTTCTCCTCGTCGTTGACGAGGGCGGCGGCACGGACCTTCGGGTCCTTCTTCGTGGCGTTGAAGGCCGGGAGGACGTCCTCCTCGGTGAACTCCGTGCCGAACTTGGCGTTGAACTTCTCGATCAGGTCGGACAGCAGTGACTTCTCCGCGTCCTTGGCGCCGCCCGCCCCATCGCCGAAGCCCTTGAGCTCGGCCGCGCCCTCGGGGTTGAGGGACACGTCGTGCTCGCCGGTCTTCTCGACGCGCAGATGGCTGAGGTCGACCTCGCCTATGTCGACTCCGCCGTCGGCCAGGCGGGGGAGGCGATTGAGCAGATGGCGGCCGTAGAGGTAGAGCCGTTCCAACTCGGCGTCCTGGTAGGGGACGATCTGCGCGAGGAAGCTGTACTTGCGGACGTAGTCGTTGAGGTTGGCGCGGAACTCCTCGGCCGTCTCCACATCGTCCTCCTCGTCGCTCTCCAGCAGGCGGCTGAAGCGGGTGACGGCGGGGGACAGGAGCCGGTACAGCTCGGCGTGCAGCTTCTCCCACTTGGACTGGGAGCCGCCCGCCTTCTGTTCGGCCTCGATGTACGCGGCCACGAACTCGTCCATGTCCTGCTCCGAGATGACCGGGGCGGACATGACGCGGCTCTGGGCCGTGTAGAGGAGGTTCGGGTCGGAGGGCAGAGTGTGCGCCTCCTCGAAGTACGGGCGGAAGGCGTCCTGGATGTCCTCGGCGTCGTTGACGAAGTCCAGGACGGCCAGGTCGGCCTGGGACTTGCGCTCGGCGGTGCGGTTGAGGCGCGACAGGGTCTGCACCGCGGCGATGCCGGTCAGCGTCTTATTGACGTACATCGTCGTCAGGAGCGGCTGGTCGAAGCCGGTCTGGTACTTCTCGGCGACGACCAGGATCCGGTACTCCTGCTGCCCCTTGCCGCTGGCCTTCGCGGCCTTGTCGTCGGCGCGGGTGTAGCCGAACGCCTTCGGCAGCGCGCTCTCCGAGAGACCGCCGTTCTCCTTGCTCTCGGTGGTCTCCTCCCCGTCGATGGTGAGGGAGCCGGAGAAGGCGACCAGGACGCCGAGATCCGGGTACTTGGTGTCGTACTCGACGTCGGCGATGTAGCTCCGGATGGCCCGCGCCATCTGCACGGCGGAGTGGCGGGAAGCCGTGACCACCATGGCCTTGCCGCGGCCGCCGAGCCGGCCGCGCGTGTGGCGGACGAAATGCTCGACGATCACCGTGGCGTGCTGCGACACCGTGTGCTCGTGCATGAGCGCGAACCGGGCGAGCAGGCTGTTCGCCTTGGAGGGGTCGACCTCCTTCTCGTCGCGGTTGAGGTTCGCGAGCTTCCAGTAGGTGTTGTAGGTGACGTAGTTGCGCAGGGGGTCGAGGATGAAACCTTCCTCGATGGCCTGGCGCATGGAATAGGTGTGGAAGGGGCGGTAGACCGTCTTGCCGTTCTCCATGCCTTCCGTGCCGAAGAGTTCGAGTGTCTTCGACTTGGGTGTGGCGGTGAAGGCGAAGTAGGAGAGGTTGGCGGCGCGGGAGCGTTCCACCGCCTTCGCCTTCAGCTTGTCGTCCACGGTGACCGTGGTCGCGCCCTCGTCGTCCGAGTCGGCGTCCAGGCCGAGGTCGCGCAGGGCCGACTTCACGGCCGTGGCGGCGTCGCCGGACTGCGAGGAGTGCGCCTCGTCCACGATGATCGCGAAGCGGGTGCCCTTGATCTCGGTCGGGTTGCGCTTGATGTAGTCCAGCAGGGCTGGGAACGAATGCAGGGTGACCGTGACGATCTTGCCGGTGTCCCGGGAGAGCGCGCGGGCGAGCTGCTCGCTCTTCGCCCCGTGCTTCTCGTCGACCTTCACGACCAGGCCGTCAGTCTGCGAGAAGCTGCCGACGGTCGCCGAGAGCTGGGCGTCCAGGGCGCGGCGGTCGGTGATGACGATGACCTTGTCGAAGACGGGTTCGCCGGGCTTGATGCGGCCGTTGGCGAGGGCGTCGGGCCGCAGGACGGCGGGATCGGGGCGGGCGTGCAGATCGCTGAGGCGGTGGGCCAGCCAGCCGATGGTGTTCGACTTGCCCGAGCCGGCGGAGGCCATGATCAGGTAGTTCTGGCCGGCGCCGTGGACGGACGCGTGCGCGGTGAGTTTCTTGACCACGTCCCACTGGTGGAAGCGTGGGAAGATCGTCGACTTCGTCGTACCGCCGCCGGGCGTCTTGTGCTTCTGCTGATGCACGAAACGCTGGAGTAGATCGAGCCAGTTGTCCCGCTGCCAGACCTGTTCCCAGAGGTAGGAGGTGGCGTACGTGCCGTGGGCGGTCGGCTCCGGGTTGCCTGCCCCGCCCGGCTGGCCGGGGCCGTTCGAGCCGGTGTTGAAGGGCAGGAACTGGGTTGCCTTACCGCGCAGTTGCGTGGTGACGAAGACCAGGCCCGGGTCCACGGCGAAGTTCGCGATCACCCGCCGAGTGAAGATCAACTCGGTCGGATCCCGGTCCGTCCGGTACTGCTCCTTGGCCTGCTCGACGCCCTGCCCGGTCAGCGGATTCTTCAACTCGGCCGTGGCGACGGGGATTCCGTTGAGGAACAGGGCGAGGTCGAGCCGGTGCCCCCAGTCGGCCTGCTTGGTGGCGTAGGGCAGTTCGCGGACGACGGTGAGACGGTTGGCCCGGTAACCGTCCAGGACGGAGGGGGCGGAGACGAGGTTGGGCCGGAAGTAGGCGACGCGTAGCCGGACGCCCCGGTCCTTGACGCCGTTGCGGAGGACATGGAGGAGCCCGTCATCGGCGATGGCCCGGTCAAGCCGCTGCGCGAAGCCGCGCTGGGCCTCGTTGGGGTTCCCACCGTAGACGGTGAGCAGTTCGTCCCACTCGTCGGGCTGGGTCGCTTCGATGAAGGCGAACAGTTCGCCGGTGTCGAGCCCGAGGTCGGGTCGGTAGTCCTCGGGGTTCGCCTCACGCCAGCCCCGTTCGCTGAGGGCGGCGACTATGGCAGACCCGAAGGAGGACTCGCCGTGCACGGGGCTCATACGGTGACTCCTTCGGTTACGTTACGTCCACTGGCGGTGGTTACGTCGAACTGGCCGGTTACGGCGGCGGTGATGAGAGCTTGGCGGCGCTCGTTAAGCAGCTTCTGAGCGCGATCGATTCGGCTCTGCGTCGCAATTCTCCACTCGGCCAGTTCATCGGCCTGGCGAGATGCGTGCTGCTGAAGCTTGCGTGGTACAAGCGGAACAAGCTGCTTATGCAGGTCATTCCTGTTTACTCCAGGCACTGCTGCCTTTGCTTGTTCCATCTCATATGGAAGCGCGCGGAGAAGATGGTAACAGTAGCGCTCGTTATTTCCCTCGAAGTTCTTCACGTAAAGTGTGGTGTTGTGGGGCCAGTAGGGTTGATCAGCCCAATGGACATTGCCGACAGATCCGTATCGTCCAATGACCACCCCCGGTGCGCCTGCGATGGCTGTGTCGTGCCAACCCGAAGGGCCTGCTGTAGTGAAAACGGCAACATCTCCCGGCCGTCGCTGATTTTCCGAGAGATCCAAGCCGCGCTGAAGTTGAAGAACGCGGACAAGAGGCAGCATGCGCGCTTCCGGATGGGCTGCCGGGAACCAAGGTACGCTTGTCTCGATGCGCCCACCGCCGAGAAGAGCGCCACCAACGGTTAGCGGCAGGGCTGCTTTTTCGCGCTCGCTGACCAAGCTGCGTTGTCTGTCGAACTTGGAGACGAGTTGACCGATGCGTGCAGTTGCGGCGTCGAGGAAGTCGGCGATGCGGTGCTGCTCTCCCAGAGGCGGGAGTGGCAGGGGAAAATCCTGGATTTTGCTGCTATTAGTGGAGGCTAGGTTTGTAGTTCTCGTTCCGGTGCTCTCGAAGTAGTGGCGTCCATATAGAGACTGGGTCAGGTAGGCAAGAAACCGGCCGCTGAGGCGCTGGGGATCGGGGCGAACTGCGAAAATGTGGTTCTGGTGCAGGCATCCTTCAAGTTCGCCTTGCCAGACCGTCCCACGGCCCAGCTTGTCCAAATCTCCGCCCTCGGTCATCAGGACATCGCCTCGGCGAAGCGTGCTGCGACGGGCAACCCCCCGAGGCACAGTGATCTCAGTGACCGATTCGAGGTTGAGGCTTCCTGCTTGGACGTTGGCGACACGCAGATAGGGACGGGTAACGACATCGCCTGTGACGTCTCGCTTCGCGTCCACAGTCAGCCCGCTCTGCAAGCGGGCGACGTAGCCAAGGCGCACCCATTCGTAAGTGTCGGGGAGCTTTAGAGAACGAGTTCCGAAGTTCGAGGTGTTCACTCGGTCACCTCCCCCAACAGCCCCTGAATCTCCGCCTCCAGCGCCTTCAACTCCTCGTCGATCTCCGCCAACGGCCGCGGCGGCTCGTACACATAGAAATGCCGCGTGAACGGAATCTCGTACCCGACCTTCGTCTTGCTGTGGTCGATCCACGCGTCCGACACATGCGGGTGAACCTCCCGCTTCAGGTACTCCTCGACATCCTCACTCAACGGCACGTTCTCGTAGTCCCGAAGCTCCCCATCCGGCTCGGGCTGGCCCTTGAGGCGCTGCACCTCGCCCTCAGGGTTCCGTACGCCGATCGCGTCACGCAGAGCCTTGTTGAAGGGCGCACCCGTGGGCCAAGTCGAGCCGGCGGCGACCACCGCGTCCTTGAGGGCGAGCCAAGCATCCTGCTTCGTGGTCCAGCTCGTGCCCGTCAGGGACTTGAAGGCCTCGGCCAGCGCCGAAGCCTGCGGCAGCTTCTGGATGACCTTGGACGTCTCCAGCGCCGCCAAGGTCTCCTCAGTCACCTCGAACCGCAGCTTCAGCGGACGCTCGACCGTGATCCGCTGATAGCCGAAGTCCTCGTTGCGGAAGACCTTCACCTTGCCGTGCAGCGGGTGCTCCGCGTCGCCTGCCACGGCCAGCGCCTCGCCGTACAGCTTGACCACCGTCGCGATGTGGTCCTTGCTCAGCTCTTTGCGCTTGTCGCCGAGCGACTTCCGCATCTTCTGCCACTGGTCGCGCGCGTCAAGAAGCACGACCTTGCCCTTGTGGTCCGTGCTCTTCCGGTTCGTCAGGATCCAGAAGTACGTCGAGATACCGGTGTTGTAGAAGAGCTGGTCCGGCAGGGCCACGATGGCCTCAAGCCAGTCGTTCTCCAGGATCCAGCGGCGGATCTCCGACTCGCCCGAACCCGCCGCGCCCGTGAACAGCGGCGAGCCGTTGAAGACGATCGCGAGCCGCGAACCGCCCCCGCCGTTGACGTCCACCGGCTTCATCTTGGAGATCATGTGCTGGAGGAACAGCAGCGAGCCGTCGTTGATGCGCGGCAGCCCCGCGCCGAAGCGGCCCGCCTCGCCCAGCGACCTGTGCTCGGCCTCGACCTCGTCCTTGACCTTCTTCCACTCCACGCCGAACGGCGGGTTGGCCAGCATGTAGTCGAAGGACTTGCGGGAGTGCCCGTCGTCGGAGAAGGAGTTGCCGAAGGCGATGTTCTCCGGGTCCTGACCCTTGATCATGAGGTCGGACCGGCAGATCGCCCAGGACTCGGGGTTGAGCTCCTGCCCGTACACCTCGACCGTGGCGTCCTCGTTGAACTCCGTGATGAGGTCGTCCATCGCGGAGAGCATGCCGCCCGTACCGCAGGCCGGGTCGAGGACCGTGCGGACCGTCCCGGGGAGCTGGAGCGCGTCACCGTCCGGGGCGACGAGCAGCCGGACCATCAGCTGGATGACCTCGCGCGGGGTGAAGTGCTCACCGGCGGTCTCGTTGGACTGTTCCGCGAAGCGGCGGATCAGCTCCTCGAAGATGTACCCCATGTTGTGGTTGGGCACGACGGAGGGCCGCAGGTCCAGGTCCGTGAACTTGCCGATGACCTGGTAGAGAAGGCCGGCGCTGTCCAGCCGCTTGATCTGCTGCGCGAACTCGAAGCGGTCCAGCACGCCCCGCGCATTGTCCGAGAAGGCGCCCACGTACACCGTGAGGTTCTGCGCCGCGTTCTGCGGGTCCGCCGCGATCTTCTTCAGGGTCAGGCCGGACCGGTTGTAGAACGAGTGCCCCGAGGCCCGGCGCAGGAAGCGGTCCGGGTCGATGTCGGTGTCCTTGTGCTGCTCGGCGATCTCCGCGACCTTGTCGCGGGTCGGCTCCAGCACGCACTCCAGACGCCGCAGCACCGTGAACGGCAGGATGACCTTGCCATAGTCGGACTGCTTGTAGTCCCCGCGCAGGAGGTCGGCGACGGACCACGCGTGGTTCGCCAACTCCGTGTGCTTACTGCTGTTCAAGTGGATCCCCGGATTCCTTCCGAAATGTCCCAACCCCACCGTCCGGGCCGACTGGCGGCCGGGACGGTCCGACAATTGTGGTCTATGTGTGCAGGCCCTCGGGCCTAATGGGGCGAATCGGCACCCTGGCCGCCAGGCTCCGCGGTGTCCCGCGGCAGCAGCTGCCCGCCCGTGAGCCCGCCCGCCAGCAGTGCCGCCGTTTCCTCCGCCAGCCGAGTCGCCCTCCGGGCCTCCGCCCGCAGCTCGTGCACGTGCCGGAACGCCTCCCCGTAGCGCCGCTGCTCCTCCAGCGGCAGCAGAGGCACGCGCAGCCGGCCCGGGTTGACCGTCAGGACCGTGCTGCCCGTCGACGCGCCCGCGATGTTCTCCTCGGCGCCCAGGAACCCGGCGAGGAACCAGGGGTCCAGGCGAGCCGGGTCCGGCCGGAGGAGATGGACGTGCCCGAGGAGCGCCCCGGCGTCCTCCTCGCCGGCGACCCGCGCCATCGGGCCGTCCCCGCTCGCGACCGCCCGCACGAGGACGTCCCCGACGGCGATCACGGGTGCGGTGTCGTCGTACGGCCCCGCAGGGATGCCTGTGGGGGCCGACCCGGAGGCGATGTCCGAGCTGGTGAGCACCGGACGGGTCTCGGGCTTCCCGTCCCCGCCGGTCTCGCCCCGCGCCGCCTGCGCGCGGGTGCGCGCGGTGTCCGGAAGGGGGCGCAGCAGGGTTAGCGCCCCGCCGCGCATCAGGTCGGACGCCGTCGCCGTACGCCACTCGCGGGCAGAGGCGCCCGCGACGTTCCAGCCCTCGTGGCCGGCCGCCCGCACGAGGGACTTCGCGGCCTTGACGAGGTTCCGGCGTGTGGCGTCGACCTCGGCCGACAGGTCCGCCGGGTCGATCTCCGTCCGTGAGGTCCGTACGAGCCGTGCCGGGGTCAGGTCCACCACGTCGTCCAGCAGGTCCACGACACCCGCCGCGTGCGCGACGCCGGGTTCGCCCTCGAACGTGTCCGGGCTCTCCGCGAACGCCCGCCACGCACCCAGGGCCCGTGCGGTGGTCTCCTCCCAGTCCACGGACGCGGACCGGCTTCCGCCCCGCGTCCGGGCGCCCGCAGCCCCTTCTCGCCCGGCCGCCCCCGACCCTTCCGCCGCCGTGTCCACGAACAGCACCGACTTGCGCTCCGGGCCGCCCGGCTCGGGGCGTTGCAGCACCCAGATCTGGAGGCCGACGTGCAGGGGCACCGCAGCGCCGGGCGGCAGGGCGATCACCGCGCGCAGGGCACCGCCGCGCACCAGCTCCGCCCGGACGCGGCGGCCCGACGCACGGCCGGCCATGGCGGGCGGCAGGAGCAGGACCGCGTGACCGCCGGGCGTCAGATGGGCGAGCGCGTGCTGCACCCACGCCAGCTCCGACTCCGCGCGTGGCGGTACGCCGTAGGCCCAGCGGGGGTCGTAGGCGAGCTCGTCGTGGCCCCAGTCGCGCACGCCGAACGGCGGGCTGCACAGCACCGCGTCGACGAGGAGGCCGGGGAAGGCGTCCGCGCGGAGGCTGTCCTCGGTGCGCACGGTGACCGTGGCCTCCGGCGCCGTCAGCATCAGGCTCACCGCGCTGCGTCGGGCCTGCACGGGCAGCATGTCCTGGCCGTACAGCTCTCGCGCGCCCCGTAGGGCGGCGGCGGCCAGGAGGGTGCCGCTGCCGCAGGCCGGGTCGAGGGCGCGGGCCGGGGTGCCGGGGACGAGGCGGGCGAGCAGGTCCGCGAGCGGTGCGGGCGTCGTGTACGCGCCGGACGCGGCGCTGTCCTCCAGCTCCCGCTCCGCCAGCACGCTCAGCGCGGCCTGGCCCCCCTCGTCGCGTACACACGCGTACAGCGCCCGGAGCACGGCCGCGTCACCGGCCGTGAACGGGACCGCTTCCGCGGCCGGCACCGTGTCGGCCGCGGTGGACGCCTCGCGCTGCGCGCGGGCGACGAGGTCCGCGTCCGGCAGCCGTGTGGCGGCCGTCAGCTCGTCGGACGGGAGGGCCGCCGCCGCGAGGACGAGGAGCAGCAGGTCCGAAGTGCCGCCGCTGCCGTCGCCCTGTCCGTGCAGGCGGAGGGTCGTGCGCAGCTCCTCCGACGGGCTCGCCGCCGAGGCGTGGCCGCGCGAGGCGAGCCAGGCGCGCACCGACTCCAGGTCGTACAGCGGGCTGCTGTCCGTGCCTCCGGAGGGCGCCGGGAAGTCGTCGTGCCGACGGCGCCAGTTGCTGACCGTGGCCCGCGTGACCCCCGCGATACGGGAGATCTCGGCGGCGGTCACCTGGGCGGATGTCTGGGGCATGGCGGTTCGAGGGCCTCTCGCTAGCGGACGTAAACAACCTACAGCTCTCGTCAAGCGTGTCAAGCTGGTTGACGATGCTTTCAGGGGCGTGCTTATCTGTAGATGCTTCCGCTGGGAAGCGGCGTCCGGCAGGCCCGCTGTCGGGTCATGCCGTCATGCCGCGCCGCTCCTCGGCGCGTCCGCCGGTGCACCGGTGACAGCGTCCCGAGCACCGCCACCGAAGCGGGACGGAAGATCCGCGGCCTCTGGGGCGAGCCCGTGTCCACGGCATCGCCGTCACCTCACACCCCGACGACGAACCATCACCCCGACAACGAACCATCACGTCACACACCGACAGCGAAGCGGAGCAGGATCATGACCTTCCAGCAGCCCCCCGTGCCGCCCGCCCAGGGTCCCGGTACCCCCTACGGGTTCAGCGCGCCCACCGGCCCCGCCGGGCCCGCTCACCGCCGCAGACGGTGGCTGAAGTACGGCGCCGTCGCCCTGGTCTCTCTCGTCGTGGGGGCCGGTGTCGGCTCCGGGGGAGACTCGGCGGGCACCGGCGAGGCGGTGGCCGACGCCAAGGCGGCCCCCCGCCCCACGGTCACCGTCACCCGGACCGCCGAAGCCGGGGCCGGACCCGCCCCGACCGTCACCGAAACGGTGACCGAAACGGTGACGGCGAAGCCGAAGAAGACCGTCGAACCCGGACCGGCGACCAGCTTCTCCGGAGAGGGCGAGTACCTCGTCGGAGACGACATCGAGCCCGGCACCTACAAGACGGCCGGCCCCGAAGGCGAGTTCGGCTGCTACTGGGAGCGGGCCGAGGACGCCAGCGGGGAGTTCGGCTCGATCATCGCCAACAACAACCTCAACGGGCCGGGTCGGGTGACGCTCAACAGCGGGGAGTACTTCAAGACCAATCGGTGCGAGGAGTGGAAGAGGGTCGGCTGAGCGGTCGCGTTCCCGAATGTGACGAGCGTCACTACAACCAGGCGCGGGTGGCTGGAGTCCAAGTACCAGCCGATGTCCGATGCCTGGTCCGGAACAGGCGGAGCACAGCGGTGGAAGAAAGGCAGAACGGACGGCATGCCGAAGCGCGCACGACGGGCCGATGTGCTGGCTGCGGAACAGCTGGCGGTCGACCGCGCATACCGCTGCCTGGAGCGCACGCGGCAGGAGGCCGAGCACCTCAAGGGTGTGTCCGCCGCAGCCAGCGGCAAGGACGCGATCGACGTCAACCGGGCCTGGCACAGTGAGCTGGACAGCCTCGACCTCGGCGGCAACGCCCTCGTCTTCATGCGGGCCGACATCGACGACGGGAACGGCCGCGAGACGCTCTACGTCGGGCGGCGAGCGGTGTTCGACGAGGAGCGCAACCCCGCCGTCGTCTCCTGGAACGCTCCCGCCGCGATCGCCTGGAGGCTCACCAGCGAGGAGGAACCGGGAGACGTACGCCTGTTGCGCCGGATCGTCTGCGACGAACGCGTCGTGCGGCGGTACTTCGACCTGCACGGACAGGACGCCACGAGCCCGGCCCCGCAGGCCGCGCCCGAGCGGCGGGAGGACCCTTCCGCCTCCCGTACCACGGACACGACCGGCGAGGGCGACGGCAGCACGGACGGCTCCGGGACTCTCCCGGCGACCGACGGGCCCGAAGAGCCGGAGTGGCACGACCCGTTGCTCGACGAACTGGACCGGGCACGCGACGGTGTCATGCACGACATCGTCGAGACGATCCAGCGCGATCAGCTCCGGCTCGTCTCGGAGCAGCCCCAGGGCGTGCTGATCATCCAGGGAGGTCCGGGAACCGGTAAGACCGCCGTGGGCATGCACCGCGTGAGCTGGCTGCTCGACAACCGGCATGTGTCACGGGGCGACATCCTGGTGGTCGGCCCGAGCCGTGGGTTCCTGGACTACGCGGGACGGGCACTGGTCGAGCTGGGCAGCGAGGGCGTGACCATGCTCGAGCTTCCCGCCCTGTGGGCCGGCGCGGACGCCCGCCGTGACCGGCACGAGGCGGCGGTCGTGAAATCCGACGCGCGGATGGCACGCGTCCTCGGCCGAGCCGTCGATAACCACACCACCACGCAGGCCGACCGTCTCGAGGCACTCGTAGGCGGCACGGAGTTCGTGTTCGAACTGCGTGGCCGGGAAGTCGTCGTGCCCGTCGCGGAACTCGCCGCCGTCGCGGAAGAGGCCCTCACCGGCGACAACCCGTACCGGGTGCGTCAGCAAGGCTGTGTGCAAAGGCTCGTGCAGCGTCTCGCCCAGTCCTACGTCGGCCTGCTGCCAGGACCCGCCGACACGGACTACTTCACGGAGATACGCCAACTGCGTCCGGTGAACCGGCTGCTGCGCCGTATCGCCCCCGAGCTCTCCGCCCGCGACGTGCTGCGTCGGCTGCTCTCCGGCGGCGCGGCCCTGGCAGCGGCGGCCGACGGGATCCTGACTCCGGCGGAGCAGGCGGCCCTCACCACCCGGCAGGACGGCCCCGCCCGGGGCCGGGGGGCCGAGGAGCACAGTCTCGAGGACCTGGTCTGCCTCGACGAGCTGGACCACCTGCTGTCGGGACGCCCCGAGCGGACCTACGGCCATGTCGTCGTGGACGAGGCACAGGACCTCACACCGATGCAGGCCCGCTCGTTGGCCCGTCGCTGCCCCGGCGGAAGCATGACCATTCTCGGGGACCTCGCACAGGCGACGGGGCATGTCCCCCATCAGGACTGGGAGGAACTCGGCACGACGCTCACCGGCAGGGACGGCTGGCGCGTCGCCGAGCTGCTGACCGGGTTCCGCGTGCCGGGCGAGGTCATGGACTTCGTGCGGCCGCTGGGCAGCCACTGCGCTCCCGGCGTCGGGGTCCCCGACTCCGTACGGCTGACGGGCACGGAGGTGGCCGTCGTGCGGGCGGACGCTCCGGCGGAGCTGGCCGCAGAACGTGCGCTGGCCGTCGCCACGGGGCCGTACGGCGCGAGCAGCGGCCGGACCACGGCGGTGATCGTTCCCCATGAGGGAACCTGGAAGGACGCGGTGACCGTCGCAGTTGCCGGGCAGGGATCGGTGACGGTGCTCACCGCCGAGGAGGCCAAGGGCCTCGAGTTCGACCATGTGGTCGTGACCGAGCCGGCGGCGATCACCGCGGACGACCCCGCCGGACCCCGCCGCCTCTATGTGGCGCTCACACGTTGCACGCAGTCCCTGACCGTGGTGCATCAGCGACCCCTGCCCCGGTGGATCGGCGGGCCGCTCAACCCCGTTCCCACGCCCAAGCAGTTCCTCGCGCAGGTCGGCAGGAGGAAGAGCCCGCAGGGCGGATCCGGCCTGTGCACGCGGTACCGGGCCGACGGTGCCCGATGCGGCAACGAGACGCGACAGGCGGACGGCTGGTGCCGGCAGCCGGGATGCGGAGGATTCCGCACGGCCGATCCCGCCCCCCTCGGCAGGAGCGACTACCTCGGGGTGCCCAAGGACGGAGTCGCCGGACCGCGGCTCGACCTCTCACCGGAACACACCGCCGACATCCGCATCACCTCCGCCGCCTGCGGCGCCTTCGTGGTCCGGCACCGGGGCAGTCTCGGCGAGGCCGCAGTGGAACTGCACGCGATGCTCACACCGTTCCTGGCGGAGGGGCGCCACCTGCGTACCCCCGACACGTGGCTGCTGGATCTGGACGGCTACCGCCTCGTGCTCGACGCCGAGGCGAGAGCCGTCAAGGCGTACCTCACGGGCCATCCCGAGCGCAGTTACGCGCAGGTGGCGGCAGGTGTCCCCTCGCGGATCGACCGGGACGCCCGGGGAGCACGGCGATCCGCTGTCACCCCCGTGCAGGCGGAGCAGGGTCCGGAGCTGACCGACGACGCCTCGGTGCGCGCGGTCGACCCGGCCGGGCTCCATGTGACACGGGGCGCCTGCGTCGGCTTCGAGCGACTGTCCCGTTCCGGTCATCTGCCGGACGTCGCGTTCGTGACGAGGCTCCGGGAAGAACTCGCGGCGGACCTGCGGGACGGCCGGATCGAACGGGCCGGGGACCGCCTGGTCGTCGAGGGCGACCGCTGTCAGTGGTGGATGCGGTCGGACGGCCGGGTCCTGACGACGGTCCGCGGCGCCGGGACCGAGATCTACAGGGGATTCGAGGCGCAGCAGGCCGACGAACCCGCACACGAAGGGGAGCACATGCCGACGACCGGCACCGTAAGCGAGGTCGCGCCGGGCAGCGTCACGCCGACGAGCGGCACCGGTCTGGCCGACCTCGTCGCCGAACGCGAACGGTCGGCCCGGGACGAGCGCGCGCACGAGAGCCTGCGGCATCGGCTGCTGGCCGACCTGTACGAGGACTTCGAGGACGTGGGGGACAGCGCGTACATCGACGCCTGGAGTCATGGAGCCGACGGCACAACCCTCTTCGAGGTGCTGGCCGAGGTCCCGCCGACGTACGAGCGGATCCGCGAGGCGGCTCTGCACCTGCTGGAAGCGGCCAGTCTGCACTCCCAGGAACCCGCCGAGTATCTGGTCGTCGTCCTGCGGGAGCCACCGGTCGAGGCCTGGGCCGCCGACGCCTGCGACCGCGCGTTCAGCGTGGACCTGGTCTGGCGGGACGGTGACTCATGGGCCGGACCCGCCGCCGAGCACGTTCGCCGCCCGGCGCCCGACGAGGACGGCGCGCCCTGACATCGTCCACGGCACCGGCTGAGCGGCGCGGAAGGACCGGACGGCGGACTCGTGCACGGCGGGTCGCCCCCGGACGAGTGATGTGAGAAGAGATGACGCAAGGAGAACGGCCGGACAGCGGCCTCGAACCGGATGCCTCGATGTCCCGGGCCGAGATGGTCGAGGCCTGGCGGGAACGACGTCGTGAGCGGCGTACCACGCCGGACACCGCTCCGTCCGGGACCGCGGGCCCCGACGGATTCGCGCTGCGCAGATGGCGCAGGGCCGGTGTGTTCGGGGCGGACGCCGTGCGCAGGGTGGAGCGGCTCCTGACCGACCTCGTCGACGTCCGCTCCGGTGACGGTGCGGTGCCCGACGAGGCGCTGGCGACACTGCGTCAGTGCCTGGACGGCGACCCCGTCGCGCAACTGCCGTCCGCCGTCCGCACCGTGCTGGAGAACGGCACGCCCGATGAAACGGTCGCGGTCATGACCCTGATCCACGCGTGTGGTCTGCCCTGGCTGACCCCGCACGGTCAGTCGTGGCTCGAGCACCTCATGGGTCCCGCCCGGCCGGCGCTTCCCCGAGAGGCGCGCCCCTCGGTGTCCGAGGACGTCTCCGGGGCCTTCGCGCTGGCGGACGCCCTGAGCCATGACGAACTCACCGACCTGCCGCGCGTCGTGCGTGACCGCGTCCTGCCCTGGGCTCCGCTCGGGACCGTGGACGACCTGATCGACGCCGGTGCGGTCACTCGCGACGAACAGCCCTGGGCGCTTCGCCCGGAACGTGAACGGGACTATCTGCGCGCCCGGCTGACACCGGAACTCGTGGACGGCGACACGGCGGAGGCACTCGGCTGGCGGCAGCTTCTCCAGCGGCAGCGGCTGCTCGACGGTGAGTACGTCGAAGGCGAGGACGAGGATCTGTACGTATTGCTCCAACGCGCCGCCGACGGCGACACGAGTGTCCTCAAGGAGCTCGAGTACGTTCTCCCGCGCCCCCTGGTTCTCCGGCTGCGTCACATCAAGGACGGCGCGCTCACAGGCAGCTGGGAACCCGACGTGCTGTCCGACCGCGGGCTGTGGCGGCTCATGGCCGCCCTGTGGGAACCGAAGGCCGCCGTCCAGCCGGGACGCAGTGACTTCCACGCTCTGGCCGCCCTTCGCTACGCCTACGACTCGATCTGCGCGGGCGACCTCAAGAAGGCGCGGGCTCAGGTGAACAGGTTCCTGGACCACGAGGACGGTGACCCGCGGCAGAACGCCGAGGCGTGGAACATGTCCGCCTACCTGGCGCTTCTGGACGAGGACCTGACCGGTGCGCTCATCGCGCTGACTCGCGTCTGCGGCGTTCTGCCGGCGGCGGAGCGCAATCTCGAACTCGTCAAGCGACGGCAGGCCACGCCTCGTAACGACCGTTCGCACCCCGCCAATCCGTACCTGGAACTGGGCCTGCCCGACCAGTCGGCGGTCTGGAAGCAGCGCTATCGGGATCTTCGGCGGGAGTTCGCCGACGACCGCGAGGAGGCGGCCAGGCTCAACCGGGCCATGCGTCGCATCCAGCAGGCCGAACACCACGACGACTGGTCCGACTTCTTCGTCCTGCCCTTGGACGAGCAGGTCTTCAGACTCCCCGACGTCCCGCCCGTCACCCTCGTACCGCCGGTGGAGCCGATGCCCCGGCAGACGCCCTCGCGCAGTCCCGACGACATGCAGGCGATTCGGCGCAGAGCGGTCGCCGACCTCCTCCCCACCTTTCTCAATGCGCCCCGGCGCCCGGACCATCAGCACAGGACGACACAGTGAGCAAGCCACAGTACTGGAGTAGGCAGGCCGACTCCCCGAAGCGGCGTCGACGTGGTCAGAAGGAGCCTGCCAGAGGCCCCGAACTTCTCACCTATCAGCCTGATGAGTTGCTCAACCCGGCTGACCTTCTGGCGCGCTTCTCAGAGCGGGCTCAGAGGTTGATCGAGGCCGTTCCTGATGACGATCGGCCTAGTCAGGCCGCGGTGCTGGCAGCGCTCCGACAGGGCGTGCTCGAGGCGTTCAGGACTCGTGAGGAACACCTGGCACGCCTGGTCGAGAGCGATCTCGAAGCCCGCGGTTCTGGTAACAGGATGAGCTCGCTCAAGTGGCAGGTCTCCATCCGTAAGGCGCTGCTGGGGCTGGGTGTCCGCGTTGTCGAGGACGCCGCCGAACGAGACTTCTTCGTGGTCGTCGAGGGCGATGGCGACCGCTTCGAGATCGTGAGGCCCGCATACGTGGATCAAGCCACCGGCAAGTTGATCCTCTCCGGTCAGCTCCGGCGAGTGCCCGGCGTCACCGAGCCCACCGATTCGGCAAGCGAGGAGAAGCCGTGACCGCGACCGGAATCGACTTCGGTACCACCAACTCCGTCGTCGCCCAGTGGCAGGGCGACGACGTCGAGGTCCTGCCGCTCGACGGGCACCATCTCGACGCCGACTGGCGGCGGCCCGGCTTCGACCTCCTCTTTCCGTCGGTGGTCGGGATGAGCTCGCTGCGCAGTGGTCCGCTCTTCGGCTGGGAGGCGAAACTCCGGTCGGAGGAGGCGGCGGAGGCGTGCAAGCGGCTTCTCAGGAGCGACGAGTACGTCACGGTGCAGGGACGCCGCTTCGCGGCCACCACGGTGGCGGCGGGTGTGTTCACCGCCATGAAGGACGGCGCGCGGCACAACCTCACGGAGATCGACCGGGCCGTGATCACGGTGCCGGCGAACGCCACCGGCGCCGCCCGGTACCGTACGCGCGCCGCCGCCCGCTTCGCCGGCATCGATGTCCAGGCGCTCCTGAACGAGCCGACTGCCGCGGCCATGTCGTACGCCCACGACATGCGTGAGGACATGCAGATCCTCGTCTTCGACTGGGGCGGTGGAACCATCGACGTGACCGTTCTCGACTACGAGGACGGGTTCTTCGAGGAACGCGCCTCCCGAGGGGTCACGGAGCTCGGTGGGCTGGAGATCGACCGACGGTTGCGCAGGCTGGTCCTGGAGCGTGCGCCGGCCCGGCGGGAGTGGACGCCGGCGCAGGAGCGTCAGTTCCGTCTGGACGTCGAACGCAGCAAGATCCTGCTGTCCTCCCAGCCCTCCGTGAGGATCCGTACGCCGGACGACCGGGAGGTGGAGATCTTCCAGGGGGAGTTGGAGGACGCCATCACGGATCTGGTCGACCGTGCCCTCGCTCCGGTCGAGGAGTGCCTCCGGGATCTGCACATGGCCCCGCTCGACGTGGACGACATCCTCATGATCGGTGGAACGAGCCAGATCCCGAGCGTCCGGGCGGCCGTCGCGGAGGCCCTGCAGATGGAGCCCGTTCCGACCCACCTGTGCGACCCGATGACCGCGGTGGCGCGGGGTGCCGCCATCGCCGCGGCCGTCCTGGCGAAGGAGACCCCGGGCGTCATACAGGTGGCCAACAGCCACGCACTCGGGACGGTCACCAAGAGTTCCGACGGGCGGCGGCGATTCAGCGAGATCATCCCCCGGAACTCGCCGTTGCCCTGGAGCGAGCGGAAGAGCTACACGCCCACCCGCGACCACGAGCGCAAACTCACCGTGGAGATCTGGGAGGGCGACCCCGACAAGGAACTCACCGACTCCGACAACGTCCAGCTCACCGAACTGACCCTGAAGTACCCGACGCCGCGCGTACGTGACGAGTCCAGGTTCGACCTCGAGTACACGTACGACTCCGACGGCCTGCTGCATGTGAAGGCCACCCTGGAACACACGGGCGAAGTCGTCGTCGACGAGGAGGTGAAGAGTTTCGGGTCGGGCGGACCGACGCCGGAGGTGCGCAAGGAGCTCGACGATCTGCTCACGGTGAATCCGGCGTCGTCGCCCATGCTGTCGGCCGGTGGCCCCGGTCAGGGCGGTCGGGTCGTGCCGTCGCACACCCCGGCGAGTGGCCTCGACCGGGACGAGGACGTGCACACCTTGGTGGTCGACGGCTCCAATCTGGCCTGGATCGGCCATTCACCCGTTCGGCCCGGCGTCTACGAGAAGGACGACCGGCCGAGTCACGCCCAACTCGTCCGTGCCCGCGACGCGCTGGCGCTCAAGTTCCCCGGGGCGGAGATCCATGTCGTCGTCGACGCCACCTTCCGGCACAAGGTCGCCGATGACGAGAAGGCTGCCGTGACCGCCGCTCTCAGCAAGGGCGATCTTCTTCAGCCGCCGGCGGGGACCGAGGGCAAGGGCGACGCGCTGGTGGTGGCCATCGCGGACGAGTCCGGCGCGGTCGTCGTCACCAACGACAACTACTCGGAACTGCAGAGCCGGTATCCCTGGCTGTGCGAGAGCGGGCGAGTGCTGGGGGCCACCCACACGAAGGACCGGTGGGTCTTCACTCCACGGTCCTGCGTGCCTCCGAGAGCGCGGAGCTGAGGTCTCGGACACCCGGTCCGTGCTCACCACCTCGCCCAGTCGGCGGTTACGAGGTGACGCTCGACCGGGGACCGGGCGGTCCCGGCCGCCCGCCCCCGGTCCACGTCACCCCCCGACCGTCTGGAGCACCTTCTCCTCCCGCGCCACCACCCGCACCGCGTGGACCCGCGACCGCCGCCACAGCCACAGCACATCCCGCCCGAACGACCACACCAGCGTCCCCAGGGCGAACACGACGACCGCCGTGGTGGCCGGGAGGGGCAGCAGGTCCGAGGCGGCGACCAGGAGGAGGACGCCCTGGAAGGCGGCCACCGTCTTGCGGGCCGTCGACGGGGGCAGGGGCGCGTTCAGCCAGGGCAGGACGCGGGCCGCGGCGACGAAGGCGTAGCGCATGCCGCCGATCAGCAGGACCCAGGGGCCGAGGGCGGCGGCGACGTACACGCTCAGCACCAGGATGAGGAACGCGTCGACCTCCATGTCGAAGCGTGCGCCCAGCGGGGTCGAGGTGCCGGTGCGGCGGGCGACCTTGCCGTCCACGCCGTCGAGGATCAGGGCCACCGCCGTCAGGCCCACGAACAGGGTGATGGGCGTCGGGCTCCGGAAGGAGTCGGCCACCAGCGCCGTCACCGCGCCGACCAGGACGGCCCGGCCGAGGGTGACCCGGTTGGCCGGGCCGAAGGAGCGCGGCCGGGCGCGGTGCAGGGCGCGGGAGAGCACCGCCCAGGTGGCGAACGCGAAGGCCAGCCCGGTGAGCCAGCCCGCCGGGCCCAGGCCGACCGCCGTCCCGAGCAGGGCCAGCAGCAGAAGCTGCGCACCCGCTCCGACGGCGGTCTCCTGCTGGACCGGCCTCGCGTCGTAAGTGTCGTTCAGGGCCACCGCGCATCCTCCGGCCGTGTGACAGAGTCGATCAACGCCGCGTACTCTGCGCGGCCTGTGCACATCTCCGTACGTGAACAGCTTCCCGTGCGTTCAGGCCTATCTGGAGGATGTGAATGAAGAGTCCCGCACGCGCCTTCTGGCTGGCCTCCCCCGGCGAGGGCGAGATCCGCGAGGTGCCCGTGCCCGAACCCGCCGAGGGCGAAGTGCTGGTGCGCAGCCTGTACTCCGGAATCAGCCGGGGCACCGAGACGCTGGTGTTCCGCGGCGGCGTGCCGCGCAGCCAGTACGCGGCGATGCGGGCGCCGTTCCAGGAGGGCGACTTCCCCGGGCCGGTGAAGTACGGCTATCTGAACGTCGGTGTGGTGGAGCGGGGGCCCGCCGGGCTGCTCGGCCGGACCGTGTTCTGCCTGTATCCGCACCAGACGCGGTACGTCGTCCCCGCCTCGGCCGTCACGCCCGTGCCCGAGTCCGTGCCCGCCGAACGGGCCGTCCTCGCGGGCACCGTGGAGACGGCCGTGAACGCCCTGTGGGACGCGGCCCCGATGGTCGGCGACCGGATCGCCGTGATCGGCGGCGGCATGATCGGTTCCTCGGTCGCCGCCCTCCTCGCCCGCTTCCCCGGCGTCCGCGTCCAGCTCGTCGACACCGACCAGGACCGCGCCCGGACCGCCGAGGCCCTCGGCGTCGCCTTCGCCGCGCCCGAGGACGCGCTCGGCGACTGCGACCTCGTCGTCCACGCCAGCGCCACCGAGCAGGGTCTCGCCCGCGGCCTGGAACTCCTCGCCGCCGAGGGCACGCTCGTCGAGCTGAGCTGGTACGGCGACCGCCGGGTCGCCCTCCCGCTCGGCGAGGCATTCCACTCCCGGCGCCTGACCCTGCGCGCCAGCCAGGTCGGCACCGTCTCCCCGGCCCGCGCGAACCGGACGTACGCCGAACGGCTCGCCCTCGCCCTGGATCTGCTCGCCGACCCGGCCCTCGACGCCCTGATCACCGGCGAGAGCGATTTCGACGAACTCCCGGACGTTCTCCCGAAGATCGCCTCGGGCGAGATCCCGGCCCTGTGCCACCGAGTGGCGTATCCCGGTGCCTGACCTGAGAAAAGAGTGAGATACGGCTGAACAACCGGAAGCCGGCAGCCGTACTATGCGGCATCCCCCGGCAGGGAGTCACGGGGGACCAGACGCACCGCACTGGAGGGTCGTCCGTTGTTCAGCATCACCGTCCGCGATCACATCATGATCGCCCACAGCTTCCGGGGCGAGGTCTTCGGCCCCGCGCAGGCCCTGCACGGAGCGACGTTCCTGGTGGACGCCACGTTCCGGCGCGAGCGGCTGGACGAGGACAACATCGTCGTCGACATCGGCCTCGCCACCCGCGAGCTCGGCACGATCGCCGCCGAGCTCAACTACCGCAACCTCGACGACGAGCCGGACTTCAAGAACGTCAACACCTCCACCGAGTTCCTCTGCCAGGTCATCGCCGACCGGCTCGCCGCGCGGGTCCACGAGGGCCGCCTGGGCGAGGGCGCCAGAGGCCTCTGCGGCATCACGGTCACGCTGCACGAGTCGCATGTCGCGTGGGCCAGTTACGAGCGTGCCTTGTGACCGACACGACGGTGGCCCGCCCGGCCGGCACGCACGCCGGGGAACTCACGCCGTACGGCGGGGAGCTGGCGCCCATGACCCTGCGCACCCTGCACTTCGTCGTCCCCGGCGGGGTCGCCGACCCGGACCGGCCGAGCGGGGGCAACGCCTACGACCGGCGCATCAGCCTGGACCTGCCCGGCTTCGGCTGGCAGGTGCACCAGCACCTGGTCCCCGGCTCCTGGCCGTGCCCCGACTCCGCCGCCCGCGCCGAACTCGCCCGCGTGCTGCGCCGGCTCCCGGACGACGCGGTCGTCCTGATGGACGGACTGGTCGCCTGCGGCGTCCCCCAGGTCGTCGTGCCGGAGACCGAACGGCTGCGGCTCGCCGTGCTGGTGCATCTCCCGCTCGGCGACGAGACCGGCCTGGCCCCCGAGGTGGCCGCCGAACTCGACGTCCGGGAACGGGCCGTGCTGCGCGCGGCCGGCGCGGTCGTCGCCACCAGCGAATGGGCGGTCCGCCGCCTCGTCGCCCACCACGGCCTGGCCCCGAACCGCGTGCACGCGGCGACACCCGGCGCCGACATCGCGCCCCTCGCCCCCGGCACCGACGGCGTCTCCCATCTGCTGTGCGTCGCCGCCGTCACCCCGCGCAAGGGCCAGCACCGCCTGGTGGAGGCCCTGGCCGCCGCCCACGACCTGCCGTGGAGCTGCACACTGGTGGGAGCGCTGACCCAGGACCCGGCCTACGTCGGCTGGCTGCGCGACCGCATCGACCGCCACGGCCTGACGGACCGCATCCACCTGGCCGGTCCCCGCGCGGGCGCCGAACTGGACGCCGCCTACGCCGCCGCCGACCTCATGGTCCTCACCTCGTACGCCGAGACATACGGCATGGCGGTGACGGAGTCCCTGGCGCGCGGTGTCCCGGTGCTCGCCACGGACGTCGGCGGAGTCCCGGAGGCCGTCGGCCGCGCTCCCGACGGCGGTGTGCCCGGCATCCTCGTCCCGCCGGAGGACCCGGCCGCGCTCGCCGCCGAACTGCGCGGCTGGTTCGGCGAACCGGACGTCCGCCGCCGGCTGAAGTCCGCCGCACGGGGCCGCCGGGCCGCCCTCGACGGCTGGGCCACCACGGCCCGCACCCTGGCCGGAGTGCTGCACCGGCTGCTCAGCGAACCGAGGAGGGCGGCATGAGCGGGACGACCGCGGTACGCGAGGACGCGGGTGACGTGTCCCCGGAGACCCCGCAGGGGGACGGCGCCGGGGCCGGTCAGGAGCCGCGGACCGCCGGCACGCCGGACGTCATCGCGGGCGCTGGCCCCGTCGCCGGTGAGCGCGCGACCGTGCGGCTGCGGCAGAACGGACCCGAGGAGCCCGCCCGCTACGCGCCCGAGTGGCTGGAACTGCGCGAGGGCGCCGACGCGGCCGGGCGGTCACCGGAACTCCTCGACCCGCTGCGGATACGGCTCGCCAACCTGCCCGGCCGCGCGAAGGACGGCCTGGTGGTGCACGACCTGGGCTGCGGCACCGGTTCGATGGGCCGCTGGCTGGCGCCCCGGCTCGACGGCCCCCAGCACTGGGTGCTGCACGACCGTGACCCCTATCTGCTGCACTTCGCGGCCGTGACCTCCCCCAAGAGCGCCGCCGACGGCAGCCCGGTCACGGTCGAGACCCGGCGCGGCGACGTCGCCCGGCTCACCCCCGACGCCCTCGCGGGCGCCTCCCTCGTCACGGCCTCCGCGCTGCTGGACGTCCTCACCCGGGAGGAGATCGACGCCCTCGCCGCCGCGTGCGCGGGCGCCGGCTGCCCGGCCCTGCTGACCCTCTCCGTGGTCGGCCGGGTCGAACTCGCCCCCGCCGACCCGCTGGACGCCGAACTCGCCGAGGCGTTCAACGCCCACCAGCGCCGCGGCGGACTGCTCGGCCCGGACGCCGTGACCACGGCCTGCGAGGCCTTCGGCGACCGCGGGGTGACCGTCCAGGTCCGCCCGAGCCCCTGGCGGCTCGGCCCGACGGACGCCACGCTCACCGCCCAGTGGCTGCGCGGCTGGGTCGGCGCGGCCGTGGAGCAGCGCCCCGAACTGCGCGAGCGGGCCGCGAAGTACCTGGCCGCCCGTCTGGCCGCCTGTGCCCGGGGCGAACTCCAGGTCACCGTCCACCACGCCGACCTGCTCGCCCTGCCCCGCCCGACGGACGCCCGGTCATGAGCGCGCCGACCGGGACGGGCCCGGCCCCGCCCACCGGGACCGCCGAGCCGTCGACGGGCCCCGCCGCCGGCCCGGCCGCCCGGCCGGGCGAGCCGGGGCCGCCCCGGCGGCGCCCGGTCCTGGCCCGGCTGCGCCCGCACCTCGGCACCCTGGCGGGTCTCCTCGTCCTGGGCGTCGTCGTCTGGCGGCTCGGGACGGGGGTGTTCCTGGACGGGCTCGGCAGGATCGATGCGCCCGCCGTCCTCGCGGCGCTCGGGATCGGCGTGGTCACCACCGTGTGCAGCGCCTGGCGCTGGCAGCTCGTCGCGCGCGGTCTGCGGATCGGACTACCGCTGAAGCCTGCCGTCGGCGACTACTACCGGGCGCTGTTCCTGAACGCGGCCCTGCCCGGTGGTGTCCTCGGCGACGTGCACCGGGCCGTGCGGCACGGGCAGAGCGCGGGGGACGTGCGCCGCGGGGTGCGGGCCGTGGTGCTGGAGCGGACGGCCGGCCAGGTGGTCCTCGCCGTGGCGGGCGGTGTCGTCCTCGCGACGCTGCCGTCGCCCGTGCGGGCCGAGACCCGGCAGTTCGCCGTGCTCGCCGCGATCGCCGCGGCGGGCGCGTTCGCGATCGTCGCCGCCCTGCGGATGAGCCGGCCCCGCGCCACTGCCCGGCAGGGGTTCCTCGCGGAGGCGCGTGAGGCCCTGCTCTCCCCGCGCAACGGCCCCGGGGTCCTCGTCTCCTCGGTCGTCGTCCTCGCCGGGTACGTCGCCACGTTCCTGCTGGCCGCGCGGGTCGTGGGCGTGGGCGCCTCCGCGCTCGCCCTGCTGCCGCTGGCCGTGCTCGCGCTGCTCGCCATGAGCCTGCCGCTGAACGTCGGCGGCTGGGGCCCGCGCGAGGGCGTCACCGCCTGGGCGTTCGGCGCCGCCGGGCTCGGCGCGCACGAGGGGCTCGCCGTGGCCGTGGTGTACGGCGTGCTGAGCCTCGCGGCGAGCCTGCCCGGCGCGGCGGTCATCGCCCTGCGCTGGTACGCCGGGCGGCGCGTCCCCAACTACCCGGCGGAGTCCGCCTCTTCGCCCTTCAGCAGCGAGAAGTACGCGCCGAAGGAATCCGCGAGACTCGCCAGCAGCGCCTTTCCCTTTTCCGCGGTTCCGAGGGAAGGACGGCCTATGACGCCCGAATCGGTATAGGCGGCCATTCCCACGGTGAGCAGGTGCCGCCGGTCGTCGGCGACGAAATCGGCGGACTCGTAACCGGGCCGCACCATTTCCGGATACGCGTGCAGAAGGATGGAGGTCTCTATTTCCCCCGCGTGCATGTCGGTGAGCAGCGAGGTGAGCACCCCGGCCCGTTCCCGGGCCGTCTCCCAGTCCTCCGGGGCAGGGAACAGCGCCATCCGCTCTCCGCGCGCGGAGGACTCCTGGACCACGTTGCCCAGGACGTAGTTGCCGCCGTGCCCGTTGACCAGCACCAGCGTGTCGACGCCCGACCGGCGCAGCGACTCGGCGATGTCCCGTACCACCGCGTGAAGGGTCACGGAGGAGATGCTGACGGTGCCCGGCCAGGCCGCGTGCTCGTGCGAGCAGGCGAGTGTCACCGCAGGAAGGAGGTGCACGGGGTGCGCGGCGGCGATCTCCCCGGCGATCGCGCAGGCGACGAGCGTGTCGGTGGCCAGCGGGAGATACGGGCCGTGCTGCTCGAAACTCCCCACGGGCAGCACCGCTATCCGCGAGTTCCGTGCCTTCACGTCCTCCGTGGTGTCCGCCGGCAGCAGACCGTACGCCGCCGACCGTATGTCCGAACCACTCATCTTTTTCACGGCCTTTCGTCTTTGCTGAGGAACAGATCATGACAGAAAAGATCGGCGTGCTCGCCAAGAAGTCCGCTCCGCGCACCGGAGTGGAACGCGTCGTGAATGCCCCGCTCCCCACGGTGTACGGGCCATTCACCGCGGTCGGCTACCTCGACCACGACCGCGGTGACGAACAGGTCGCCCTCGTGTACGGCGACCTCGGTGCCGAGGACGTGCTGACCCGGCTGCACTCGGAGTGCCTGACCGGCGACGCCTTCGGCTCCCAGCACTGCGAGTGCGGCGACCAGCTCGACTCCGCGCTGCGGGCCGTGGTGGCCGCGGGCAGCGGTGTCGTCGTCTACCTCCGCGGGCACGAGGGCCGGGGCATCGGCCTGCTCGGCAAGCTGCGGGCGATGGCGCTCCAGGCGGAGGGCCTGGACACCGTGGAGGCGAACGTCGCCCTCGGCTACCCCGTGGACGCCCGTGACTACGGTGTCGCCGCGGAGATCCTGCGCGACCTCGGCGTCCGCTCGGTGCGGCTGATGTCCAACAACCCGGCCAAGCGCGAGGCGCTGGTCCGGCACGGCATCCAGGTCGCCGAGGAGGTGCCGCTGCTGATCGAGCCGTGCGAGAGCAACATCACCTATCTGCGCACCAAGCGGGAGCGGATGGACCACCGTCTGCCGCACCTGGACGCGGTGGCGCACTGGTCATGACCCGGTGACGGCCTCGTACACGAACCGCTTGAGCTCCGGGTAGACGGCGTGGGAGCCGCGCGGCCGCACCTGGGTCATGAACTGCACGGTCAGATCACGCCCGGGGTCGACGAAGAACGTCGTGGTGGCCACGCCGCTCCACCCGTAGGTGCCCGGCCCGGCCGGGGCCGGGGTGCGCCCGGGGTCGGTCACCACGGACACCCCGAGCCCGAAGCCGAGGCCCGCCTTGGCGGCCACGTCGTGCGCGGGCCTGCTGCCGAAGGAGCGCAGATCGGCCCCGCCCGGCAGCTGGTTGGCGGTCATCAGGTCCACCGTGCCGGGCGCCAGCAGCCGGGTGCCGTCCACCTCGCCCCGGCGCCGCAGCAACTCCATGAAGCGGTGCACGTCGTGGGCGCTCGCCACCATGCCGCCGCTGCCGGACAGGAACCGGGGCCGCCCGTCGCGCAGCGGCAGCCCCGGCACCGGCGCTATCCCGCCGTCCTCCCGCTCGCCGTACAACTCGGCGAGACGCGGCGCCTGTTCGTCGGTGACGTGGAAGCCCGCGTCCGTCATCCCGAGCGGCCGGAAGACCCGCTCGGCGAAGAACACGTCCAGCGGCCGCCCCGACACCACCTCGACCAGGCGCCCCAGCACATTGCTGGCCACCGAGTAGTTCCACTGCGTGCCCGGATCGAACTGCAGGGGCAGGCTCGCGTACAGGTCGACCGTCTCCGCCAGGCCCGCGCCGGGCCGCGAGGTCGACTCGAGGCCGGCCTCCCGGTACAGGGCGTCCACCGGATGGCAGTGGTAGAAGCCGAAGGTCAGCCCGGCGGTGTGGGTCAGCAGGTGCCGCACCAGGATCGGCCCGGCCGCCGGTCTGGTGCGCAGCTCCCGGCCGGACCCGCCGACGTACACCCTCGGGTCGGCGAAGGCGGGCAGATACCGGGCGACCGGGTCGTCCAGCGAGAGCCGGCCCTCCTCGACGAGCAGCAGCACGGCCACCGAGGTCACCGGCTTGGTCATGGAGTAGAGCCGCCACAGCGTGTCCGCCGCGACCGGCAGCCCGGCCGCCCGGTCCCGCAGGCCGTACGTCGTGAGGTGCGCGACGCGCCCGCCGCGTGCCAGCGACACCAGGAAGCCGGGCAGCCGCCCCTCGTCAACCTCGCGGGCGAAGTGCCGGTCCATGCGCTGCAGCGCCTTCGGGTCCAGCCCCGCCTCTCCCGGGTCGGCTTCCTGCCGCAGCTGTGCCATGGTGCTCCTCCGGTCCGTTCCACGGTGCGAACGGGCATACCCCGCCGGGACGGCCTCAGACCTCATGATCGCCCCGGGACCGCGTGAACTGTGTCTCGTCACCCGCGTGACCCGCGCCCGCCGGACGCGGACGCCTCCGGCCGGAGCCGGGAGCCGTCGGGCGGGACGGGCCCGCCCCCGGGCCGTGCCGCGCCCGGCAGCAGCAGCGCCAACCCCGCGCCCGCCGCCGCGACGCCCGCCAGGACCGGCAGCGGCAGACGAAGCCCGCCGGCCCCGGCGAGCGTGGCCGCGACGGCGACCCCCAGCACCGGACCCACGTTCAGCGCGGTCTGCTGCAGCCCGCCCGCCACACCGGCCGAGGCCGCCGGAGCCTCCCGTACGACGACCTGGGTGGCCGCCACCATCACCGCCCCGAACCCGGCGCCGACCAGCGCGAACCCGGTGCACAGCGCGAGGGTCCCGGAGGCCGCGCCGAGCAGCAGGACACCGGCGCAGAGCAGGGTCATCGCCCCCGCGGCCGTCCGCCGGGCACCCGCCCGCCGCAGCAGTACGGGGCTCAGCACCGCGGCCGCGACCATCAGCAGCGCGAGCGGCAGACTCCGCACGGCACTCTCGAAGGGGTCCAGGCCGAGCGTGTCCTGGAGCAGATAGACACAGGCGAACAACGCGCCGTGCAGCGCGGCGGACGCGGCCACCAGCACGGCCAGCGCCGCCCCGATCGCGGGCGCGCCGACCAGTTCCGACGGCACGAGCGGATCGGCCGTACGGCGTTCGTGCCGTACGAGGCCCAGCCCGGCCGCGGCCGCCACGGCCAGGCCCGCCCCGCTCGCCGTGGTCCACCCGGACTCCGGCAGCCCGACCAGCGCGTGCACCAGGCATCCGAGGGTGACGGCCAGCAGCAGAGCGCCCGGCAGGTCGAGACCGTCCGGCCGCTCCCGCCCCGCGTCCGCCCGTGCGGTGTCCGACCTGCCCGCGGCGGTCAGGGCGAGCGTGCCGAGGACCGCGGCCGGGACGACGTTGAGGAGGAACACGGCCCGCCAGCCCCACTCGGTGACCAACGCGCCGCCCAGCACCGGGCCCGCCGCGGCGGCGAGGCCGATCGCGGCGGTGCGCACGGCGAGCGGGCCGCGCAGCCGCTCCGGCGGATACGCGGCACGCAGCATGCCGAGCGTGGCCGGCTGCAGCAGCGCGCCGAAGACGCCCTGGAAGAACCGCAGTGCGATCACCCAGCCGACGCCGGGCGCGAGCGCGATCGCCGCCGAGGCCGCCCCGAAGCCGAGCATGCCGAGCCCGAACAGCGGCCGGTGCCCGTACCGGTCGCCCAGTCGGCCGCCGAACACCAACAGCCCCGCCACCGCGATGAGATACCCGGTGCTGGTCCACTGCGCCTGCGCGAACGTCGCCCCGAGGTCCCGTTGCAGCGTCGGCTGGGCCACCGTGAGGACCGTGCCGTCCAGGGCGACGATCACCGCGCCGGCGACGCTGCTCGCCAGGGTGAGCCGGGCCCTCACCGGGCGCTCCCCAGATGGGCGTCGAGCGTCGCGTCCAGCAGGGGAGTGAAGTCGTCGGAGCCGGTGGCCAGTTGGAGGCTGCCCCAGGCCCACAGCTGGGCGATGCCGTGCAGGTTCGCCCACAGCGCGCCCGCGACGGCGCGGGCGTCGGCACCGGGCCGGACGGCGGCTACCCGCTCCACGAGCGCGGCGAACAGCGGCAGGCTCGTGTCCCGGAGTCCGAGATGGCCGCTCTCCAGCAGGTCGTGACGGAACATCAGCTCGTACATGCCGGGGTTGGCGAGGGCGAACTCCACATAGCCGCGTGCGACGGCCGCGATCTGCCCGCGCGGGCCCGCCTCCTCGTCGGCGAGCGCGGGCGCGGTGCGCGCGGCCAGGTCGGCGAAGCCGCGCCGGGCGATGGCCGACAGCAGTTCCAGATGGGTGGAGAAGTGGCGGCGCGGCGCCCCGTGCGAGACGCCCGCGCGGCGCGCGATCTCCCGCAGGGTGAGTGCCTGGGCACCCTCGCGGGCCACCAGCTCCACCCCGACCTCGACCAGCCGGGCGCGCAGGCCCGTGTCCGACTCATGCATGGAGACTGTCTACCAGCGGTGAGTAGACACTGTCTACTCACCCTGGAGGCGACGGCGGGACGGGAATACGGGAGCTGTCAGGCGGGTTGCAGCGGTCATGACCGACGACGCGCTGCTGAAGCTGCTCTCCGAGAGCCGGGGCGGGGTGCTGGTCACCCTCAGACGCGACGGGCGCCCCCAGCTGTCCAACGTCCTGCACGCCTACTACCCCGACGAGCGGATCCTGCGGGTGTCGGTCACCGACGACCGCGCCAAGACCCGCAACCTCCGGCGCGACCCCCGCGCGTCGTACCACGTCACCACCCCGGACCACTGGGCGTACACGGTCGCCGAGGGCACCGCGGAACTCACCCCCGTCGCCACCGGTCCGCACGACGACACCGTCGACGAACTGGTCCGCCTCTACCGCGACCTCCAGGGCGAACACCCCGACTGGGACGACTACCGCGCGGCGATGGTCCGCGACCGGCGCCTGGTGCTGCGCCTCCACGTCGAGCGGGTCTACGGCATCCCGCACGCCTGACCCCGCCCGGCGCGGGGTCTCACTGGCGGCTGACCGACCGGCTCACACCCGCCACCACCGTCGTCGCGAGGATCCAGCCCGTCACGACCAGCACGTACGACAGCCACTGGTACCAGCCCTGGGGAGCGTAGGCGCCCTCCTGACCGAAGGAGATCACCGGGACCAGCAGGTCGAGGGTGTAGAAGACCGGGTTGAAGTCGGGCGCCTCGCCGGGCTTCAGCGGGCCCGGCGGGCGCACGCCGTAGACCAGGGAGCCCACGGCCAGCAGGGACAGCAGCCAGCCCGCCGCCCGCAGCGGCCGGAAGCCGTAGCCGACCGTGGCGTCCTGGACGAGGCCCCAGACGCGGCCGTACCAGGGCAGCGTGGTGCGGTGCCGGCGCTGCTTCGCGAGCTGGACCAGCCGGGCTCCGTGCTCGTCGCCGATCCGCAGATACGCGGCCGTCAACTGCTCGTAGGCGTGCGGGACATAGCCCTCGCCGTCGCGCTCCACCATCGGCAGCCGCCGCTCGGCGGGCTCCTGCGGGGTGAGCGAGGCGTAGGCGAGCCCGTCCGTCAGGACCCGCTCCGGCACGCTGTCCGGCTCCAGGAACAGGACATCGATCTGCGCCCGGCGCAGATTGAGCGTGCCGTCCATCGGCGGGCTCTTGCGCAGCCACAGCTCGCCGATGGTACTGCTGCTCGCCCGCAGCACCGTCTGCCCGGGGTGTGCCAGCCTGCTGTACGACAGGTCGAGCCGCCCGGCGATCCGCGCGCCGCGCAGCCCGATCCAGCCGTCTACCTCCGCGTGCCGCAGCAGGACGTCGCCCTCGACGGTGAGGGTCTCGCCGTCCACCGCGACGTCGTCGGAGCCCCTGATCCGGGCCTGGTTGAGGGTGACCGTGCCGTTCACGGCGGCCCCGGTCAGCCGGATCTGGCCGTGCACGTCCAGGCCGGGGCCCGAGAGCCCGTCGCCGATGGCCACATGGTTGAGCTGGAGCGCGGCCTGCTCGGGACCGGGCGCGTCGATCGTCGTCCCGTCCAGGAAGAGCGCCCCGGCGATCTGCGTCCCGCCGAGCCGTACGGGCCCGCCGAACCGGCAGTCCGACAGGCGCAGGACGCCTTCGACCTGGACGTTGGCCGCGTCCAGGCCCGGCAGCACCGAGCCGCGCAGGTTCAGCTGCCGCAGCCGGGCCCCGTAGAAGACGGGCTCCTGCTCGAAGTGGCAGTGGCTCAGCCGCACGGGCCGTTCGGTCGCCGCGTACTCCAGGTCGAGGACGCCGGTGATCCGGGCTCCGAGCACACGGAGCGCGGGTATCTCCCCGTCCTCCTGGGGGTCTTTGAGCAGCAGTGTCCGCAACACGGCCGCCCGAACGGTCTGTTCGGGACCCCAGCCGGCGGCGGGATCCGGGTCCCGGCCGTCGCGGAAGTCCACCGCCTCCCCCCGGGGATAGGCCCGCCACACCCGCGCCTCGGCCGGGGTCAGGTCGTTGATCTCCATCGTGGGCGACTCTGACCCGGCCGGGGAACAGGTGTCAACCGCGGTCTGACGGACGGGTGTTCCACTCGGCGATCACGGGACGGCCGTGTTCGGTGGAGAGCCGGCTGACCGTGCCCGTGTCCAGCCTGAAGAGGCGTCCACCGGCCGGAGGGAGGCCCAGCCGGCGGGCGGTGAGGACGCGCAGGAAGTGGGCGTGCGCGATCAGGACCACGTCGCCGTCCCGCCGGGCGAGGGCCGTGTCCGCCCGGGTCAGGACCCGGTCGGCGCGGACGCCGACCTCGGCCGGGCTCTCCCCCTCGTGGTCGGGGCCCGGCGCCACACCGTCGCGCCACAGCTCCCAGTCGGGGCGGTCGAAGCGGATCGCGGCGGTGGTCATGCCCTCGTAGCCGCCGTAGTCCCACTCGTGCAGGTCGTGGTCGATCACGGCCTCGGCCAGTCCCGCCAGTTCGGCGGTGTGCGTCGCGCGGGTGAGCGGGCTGGTGAGGACGAGGGAGTAGGTCCGGCCGGACAGGAGCGGAGCCAGGGACGCCGCCTGCCCCTCACCGCGTTCGGTGAGGGGCAGGTCGGTGAAACTGGTGTGGCGCCCCGAGGCGCTCCACTCCGTCTCGCCGTGGCGGACCAGCAGCAGATCCCCCACGGCGCCGCCTACTTCTTCTCGACGGCGTGGCCGCCGAACTGGTTGCGCAGCGCCGCGATCATCTTCATCTGCGGGGAGTCGTCCTGGCGGGAGGCGAACCGCGCGAAGAGGGAGGCGGTGATCGCCGGGAGCGGGACGGCGTTGTCGATCGCCGCCTCCACGGTCCAGCGGCCCTCGCCGGAGTCCTGCGCGTAGCCGCGCAGCTTGTCGAGGTGCTCGTCGTCGTCCAGGGCGTCGACCGCGAGGTCCAGCAGCCAGGAGCGGATGACGGTGCCCTCCTGCCAGGAGCGGAAGACCTCGCGGACGTTCTCCACGGAGTCGACCTTCTCCAGCAGCTCCCAGCCCTCGGCGTAGGCCTGCATCATCGCGTACTCGATGCCGTTGTGGACCATCTTCGCGAAGTGGCCCGCGCCGACCCGGCCCGCGTGGACGTAGCCGTAGGGGCCCTCGGGCTTCAGGGCGTCGAAGACCGGCTGGACGCGGGCGACGTTCGCGGCGTCGCCGCCGACCATCAGCGCGTACCCGTTCTCCAGGCCCCAGACACCGCCCGAGACACCGGCGTCGACGAAGCCGATGCCCTTGGCGCCCAGTTCACGGGCGTGCTTCTCGTCGTCCGTCCAGCGGGAGTTGCCGCCGTCCACGACGATGTCGCCGGGGGAGAGGAGGTCGCCCAGCTCGTCGACGACGGACTGGGTGGCGGCACCGGCCGGGACCATCACCCAGACGACGCGCGGGGCTTCGAGGCGGTCGACGAGCTCGGCGAGCGTGCCGACGTCGGCGAGATCGGGGTTGCGGTCGTATCCGACGACGCTGTGGCCGGCGCGGCGGATGCGCTCGCGCATGTTGCCGCCCATCCTGCCGAGACCGATGAGACCGAGCTGCATGATCAGTTCACTTCCTTGAGGTCGCGGTAGGCCGCGACGAGTGCTGCGGTGGAGGTGTCGAGTCCGGGGACGTCGGTGCCTTCGGTGAGGGCGGGTTCGATGCGCTTGGCGAGGACCTTGCCGAGTTCGACGCCCCACTGGTCGAAGGAGTCGATGTCCCACACCGCGCCCTGGAC